>NZ_AXVL01000036.1 GCF_000482505.1 Leptotrichia trevisanii DSM 22070 | reverse complement strand
ATTGATGCTTTCAGGAAAAACATTGCCGTGTCAAGATATTCATTTTATCAAAGGCAGATGTACAGGACTTTCGGGATGAATCCTTTCTACTGTCCAGCATGCAAGGTTAAAATGATTGTATGGGAATTTTATCATTACAGATATCCGCCCCTCAAAAAATACTATTAATATTTTATTAATCCAACTAGGTTGGATATTTTGTCGTAGACATTTGTATATTTATTTGACAAAAGAAAAGGAAAAGAGGCTGATGCCTCTTTTAAAATTATCAAATATATCAGTAAATACCTAAAAAATATGAATTTAATTTCCTTATAAATAAAAAATAAAAACATAATCTAACAAACTGGGAATGGAGATTTAAGTTTGAAAGGTTATGTTTTCATATATTAATGATTGTTTAGTTTAAAGTTAATAATAAGATTGTATTTCTTTAACAGTTTGAATTTTTTTATTATATGTTATTTTGTTTTTATAGTATTTGTATTTAACACATTAACATTAAGTAATAACAAAAAATTTGTAAAGTAGTAATAAAAAGATTTTATAATATTGATTTTGTCTATTTCTACAATATAATTTGCCACTAGGTAAAAAAGAGAATATGTTCTAGTAATGTTCATTTTCTATTTAATTATAGGAATATAACTTATAAAATAATTTTTAGATTTATAGTTTTCTATATACTTTTTGTTAATGATACTTTAGAAATATCTAGTTTTATTTTTAAACCTGTCAAATATGATATGTTTAAAGTCTAGATTCTATTTTTTAAAATTTTAAAATCATATTTTTCTTGAGCAATTTTTCCAATTGATAAAAGAGAATAATAGTTCACTTTATTAGGATAACGAGAAGCTGGATGATAATAATCAATTATAAGAATATTTTTCCATTTAGCAATTAATGAATTCTCATATATTTCCATATCATCTAATATTTGTTTCAAAAATTTAAACGTTTTTCCACAAATAATAATATCAGGATTTATAAGTTCTATTTCTTTTTTTATCCTTTCTTTATCCAAGTTAATAAATTGTTGCAAATCTTCATTATTCGATACTTTTTCTCCATTACTTTTTTTTATGTTAACAACAGCTATATTTTGAATCGTTGTCTGAAAATTTTTATCAGGATAATCAGAAATATTTTCAGAAAATGAATTATAAATAGCTTGAGTCCACATTGCTACTTTTTTCCACATACTCCAAGGTTCTTTTTCTTTTAACATTTTAGTAAGATTAAATCCATTTTCATTTGTATCATAAGCTTCTTTTAAAAAATAACAAACTTTAGGAGTAGATTGATTTTTCCATTTATCATAATTAACAATTCCATCAGAAATAAATTTTCTATATCCCTTTTTTTCATGTTGTTTTTTCCAGTTTTCTAAAAGAATTTTCAGCTCCTTCATTACAGAATTCTCCTTTTTTATTATATACTTGTGTTTCTTGAAATTTTGATTTATTTTATTATTTTATTAATAAAATAATCATCTTCATGAATTTTGATGTCTTTGAAAAAAGCTCTTTTTTCGCCTGTTGAAAAGCAATTGTTAATCATCTTTAGAATTTGTCTTTTTTCCCATTTATCTGCACGATAATAATAATCTTTAATTTCAAGTAATTCTCCCCTTGATAACTTTCCTTCTAAAGATTCTAATAGGGCTCTTCCGATATAATCTCCTGAATTCCTTTTCAAATTTCTAAAAGAACTTAATAGAATTTCTTTATTTTTAAATATAGGAATTGAATATAACCTTACTAAGTATACTTGGATATATTCAGGTATGTCTACATTTACCATCCATTCTTCAAAATTATCTTGAATTTCAATTATATCCTCTTTTTTCATACTTTCACATTTTATTACAGTATCAACAAAATATGGTATAAATTGAGGGAATTTTTTTAATATGTTAGGTAAATCTTTAAGTCGATAATATTCTTTTTTTGCAATAATAGTACGTATAACTGTTGTAATTGTCTTTTCTTCTATCAACATATCTTTTTTAGCATTATTAATCAAAGTATCTAAATCATTTTCTTTTAATGTCGTAGTCTCTGTACTAGATAATTTTCTAAATTTGCTAGGAATAAGACCTGAATAACCCCTTATTATTTTTGGGAAATTGGAATTTTTATCTCCATTCAAGTTAAAATTATTTTCATCACTTTTATTTTTTTGTTTATTGATATTAGAAATATCTTTAATTTTAGTTTTTTGTGTATTTAAAAACATTCCTTCTTTACTTAGTTTTAGTGTTAATAGCGCAAGATTATTATGAGCTTCAAATGAATTTTTTGCAAAAATTCTATAATCATCTACAAATCTACAGAAGTTGATTTTTTTTGATATAAGATAGTTATCAACTTCTATTAGTGCAACTTCTGCAAGTATTCGTGAAGCATTAGAGCCAACAGGCAGACCATAAGAATCTCTATTTGCCCAATATAATAATAATTCATTAATAAGAGAAATTATACTTTCATCAATTTTTGGATTTGACCTTAAAATAGATTCAATTCTATGGATATTTAATCTATCATAAAAATTTGATATATCACATTCTACAACAATTTTATTCTTAGGAAGTGTACTTTTCTCTAAAATTTTTTGTTTAAAAGCAGTGTAGTGGAAATTTTTATTAAAAAGTCTACCCTTAAAATTTCCAAATCTATAAGAAAAAACTCTACTTCTACGTTTATTTACTCGCATTTTTTCAATTTCACTGGCAATACTAATTACTAATGTTAAATATACGATTTCATCATAAATGTCAATTAAAGCGCATTTTCTATAATCTGCTAAATTTTTTTTAGGTACTAATACATGTCCTAATTTATGGATTTTCAGTTGTGAAAAATGATTTTGTTGAATAGCGGAACAAATTTTGCTACAAATTTCCTTTTTTACTTTATCAATCTTTAAATAGTCAATTTCAAAAGCCCGATTAAACAATTCTACATCTGTAGTTCCTTCATATAATATATTGTCTATGGCTCTAAAACAAGCTTTTCTTAATGTCTCTTTTTTTAACATAAATTTTAAAATATCTCCTTAAAAATAGTGATATGTTCTACTTTTTGTAAATAGTATAAAAATTTTAAAACTTATTATCAATTTAAATATTAATATTTTTGTTTTCTTTTTTTATTTTTCTAATATTAAAGCTCTTTTCTAAATTAGTTATATACTCATTCATTTAAGTAATGAAGACTTTACTCCCACTCAATAGTTCCCGGTGGCTTAGAAGAAATATCATACACAATTCTATTAATTCCGTTTACTTTGTTTATAATCTTATTTGACACTTCTTCTAGGAACTCGTAAGGAAGTTTGCTCCAAGTAGCTGTCATGAAGTCGATGGTATTTACTGAACGAATAGCTGCTACGTATTCATAAGTTCTTTGATCGCCCATAACTCCAACAGTTTTTACAGGTAGTAATGTTACGAATGCTTGATCTACTTTGTCGTAAAGTCCTTTTTCCATTAGTTCTGTGATGAAGATGTCGTCGGCTTCTTGAAGGATTTTTACTTTGTCAGGGGTTACTTCTCCGATAACTCTGATTCCAAGTCCTGGGCCTGGGAATGGGTGTCTTTTTATAATTGTATCGGGAAGTCCAAGTTCGTGTCCTACTTTTCTTACTTCATCTTTAAATAATTCTTTTAAAGGCTCAAGTAATTCAAATTGCAAGTCTTCTGGTAGTCCTCCTACGTTGTGGTGAGATTTTATTGTGTGGGAAGGGCCTTTTATGGACTGGGATTCAATTACATCTGGGTAGATTGTTCCTTGCGCTAGGAATTTTGCACCTTCCTGTCCTTTAAGTTTTCTAATTTCTTCGTTAAATACTTCGATAAATTCGTTTCCGATGATTTTTCTCTTGGCTTCAGGTTCGTCTACGCCTTTTAATTTGTTTAGAAATCTGTCTTTTGCGTCAACGAAAACAATGTTCAAGTCAAAATGTTCTTTGTAATATTCGAGAACTTTTTTTCCTTCATCTTTTCTTAAAAGTCCAGTATCTACAAACATGCAAGTAAGCTGATGTCCGATTGCATTGTTAATTAAAACTGCGGCAACTGAGGAATCCACTCCTCCAGAAAGGGCAAGAAGTACGTGTTCATCTCCAACAGTTTTCTTGATTAATTTTGTTTTTTCAATGATAAAACTTGAAATTTTCCAGTTTCTTTCACATTTACAGATGTTAAATATGAAATTTTCTAAAATTTGTGTTCCACATTCAGAATGGACTACTTCTGGGTGGAATTGCAGTGCGTAAATTCCGTTGTTGTTTGTAATTGCGGCGATTGAGGAATCTGTTTTTGCGATTATTTCAAAGCCTGTTGGCAGTTCTGTGATGTGATCATTGTGGCTCATCCAGATGTTAGAAGATTTTTTTACTCCTATAAACAATGGGTTATCGTTATTTTCTACTTCTAATACAGCTTTTCCAAACTCTCTCGAATCAGCCTTTTCAACTTTTCCACCATTTAAATGTGTGATAAGCTGCATTCCATAACAAATTCCTAAAATAGGAAGATTTAAGTTAAATACCTCAGGATTAACAGTTGGAGCGTCTTTTTCATAAACTGAGGCAGGGCCTCCTGAAAAGATAATACCTTTTACCTTTTCTTCTCCATTTTTTATTTTTTCAATATCAATTAAAGGCACAATTTCGCAATAAACTTCCATTTCCCTAATTCTTCTGGCAATTAATTGGCTATATTGTGAACCAAAATCAATAATAATAATTTTCTCTTTCACTTTCCACCTCTATCTATTAAATTTTTTTTCATAAAACATAATTTTATGTAAATATTTTAGCATTATTTTTAAGTTTTTTCTATATATTTTTATAAAATTTAATTCTCAATTATTCAGTAAGGTTATTATGGTTAAAAAATGTTTTTTCTTATTTTTATATATTCAAGTTTATTTTAAGCAGAGGTATCAGACGCCATACCTCTTATACTATTTCCCATTTAAATAGTATAAAATTATAAAAAATCACTTAAAAATTTTTTTATTTTTCTGAAATAATATGACAAATATAAAAAAATATAGTATAATATAATGTATTCAAACTCATTTAAAATTGAACTGACAAAAATTGATTAAACTTAGGATTTGAGTAAAATAGTCATAATTTTGGAGTTTAGTTTTAAAGTAGTTTTTCTACAATGTAATAATTTTAAATTTAAACTCAAATTTTGAATAATAAAGTTTAAAATTTGAAAATAATAAAAATAAAATATTGAAAAATAGGAGGTTACTTTTTATGGAAAATATCGAATTTGAAAGTTTCGATAATATCGAAAATGATGATTCAGGGCGATTGTACGAAATGGGGAAAAGCTACTATGACAGTGGTTCTGACATCTTGGCTGAAAAATATTTAAAGGAAGCGGCTAAAAGCGGAAGCAGAAAGGCTTTTCTCATACTTGCGGACATTTATCTTAAATACGACAAACTAAATCTGGCTGAAAAATACTTAAAAAAAATTGCTGATGGTGGAGATTTTGAATTACAGGATAAACTTGGAACAGTTTACAAAAGAAAATCCAACTTTGAATTGGCAGAATACTATTACAAACTGGCAATAAATAACGGGAATCAGAAATCTCAATATAATTTGGGAAAACTGTATTATCAATATAAAAAGAAAAATCTGGCAATAGATTATTTAAAACCTGTTGCCGATGAAAGGGATCAGGAAGCTCAGGTACTGCTTGCCAAAATTTACTATGACAATGGACAGGTTGAGCTAGCTGAGGAATATCTGCATAAAGCCAAAGATAATGGTGAATCATATTACTTGCTTGGAAAACTGTATGGAGAAAAACAGGATATTGAAACTGCTGAAAGACATCTTAAAACAGCAGCAGATGATTTTGACAACAAAAGGGCACAGGAAGTGCTTTCAAAACTTTATACTGATAAAAACAACCTCACTCTTGCAAAACACTATTTAACATTACTTGCAGACGAAAATCATTTGGAAGCCTTTGCATTGCTTGGAAATATATTTGCTGATGAAAAGAACTATAATCTTGCCTACACAAACTATAACCACTTTTTTGAAGGAAAGACACGTGAAAATGCAAAAGTTGATATGAGAAAAATTGACGAAGCAAAAATGAAATTTAATTTTGGAAAATGCTGTATAAAACTTGGAAAATTTGATGCAGCTGAACAAAACTTGAAAGGCAGCGAATATCTGAAAATTTCTGACAATGTAATTGAAGTTGCAAAACTTTATGAAGAAGCAGATCAGTTAAAACTGGCTATCCAATACTATAAATCAGCTTTACATCTGTAATTTAAATAAAAATAAAACAATAAATTTTAGGAGGAAAAATGGCAACTACAAAAACACACATTGGTAATTTTGAATTTGAAAACTGCTTTATGAATGCGGCGGGAGTTTACTGCTACGACAGAAATGAATTGGAACAAGTGACAAATTCACAAGCTGGAACATTTGTTACCAAAACTGCCACATTACAGTCACGTCCCGGAAATCCTGAACCTAGATACTATGATACAGCTTTAGGAAGTATAAATTCAATGGGACTTCCAAATTTGGGATTTGACTACTATTTAGAATATTTATTGGAATTACAGAAAACACATCCTGATAGAACTTTCTTTTTCTCATTAGTTGGAATGTCAACAGAAGACACTCACACATTACTTAAAAAAGTTCAGGAAAGTGATTTTAATGGAATAACAGAACTTAACCTGTCCTGCCCAAATGTGCCAGGAAAACCACAAATTGCCTATGATCTGGAAACTACTGAAAAATTATTAACAGATATTTTTTCATATTTCAAAAAACCACTTGGAGTAAAATTGCCTCCTTACTTCGACATTGTCCACTTCGATCAGGCAGCCACAGTATTCAACAAATTTCCACTAACATTTATAAACTGTGTAAACAGCATTGGAAACGGACTTGTAATTGAAGATGAAAGTGTTGTAATAAAACCTAAAAATGGATTTGGCGGAATTGGGGGAGAATATATAAAACCAACTGCTCTTGCCAATGTTCACGCATTCTATCAAAGATTGAATCCATCTATTAAAATTATTGGAACAGGCGGAGTTCTTACAGGACAGGATGCTTTTGAGCATATTCTATGTGGAGCTAGCATGGTTCAAATTGGTACAACTTTGCACAAGGAAGGGCCTGCTGCTTTTGAGAGAATAACTAACGAATTAAAAGCTATTATGGATAAAAAAGGATACAAAACTATTGAAGATTTTAGAGGAAAATTGAAATATCTATAGTTTATAAATAACAATATACAGTATCTGCTTGAATTTCTACAAAATCAGGCTAATAAAAACTAAAAATTTTTATAAAATATTCATAATTTTTGAGTTTAATTTTTAAAATGATACTATCATAAAAATAAATTTATGATAATGTATTAAATATAAATTTTTATAGTTAATTACAAGCAAAACTAGGTTAGGAGGTAAAATTATAGAAAATATTGTTATTCCAAAAATTAATATAAGCATTCCAATAATAATTGCTATTTTAACTATGTATGGAATATATATAGGATTTTTACAGTATATTTCTCAATATAATGAAAAATATTTAAATGAGGTTAAAGTTCTTTATTTATTAAACTGGTATAAACCATATAGAATAACTAAAAAAAAAATTTTTATTATAATGTTAACAATGTTATTATTACTTCCATTTCTTTATTTTTTTTTAGCGAAATACAATTTAATGAAATGTAAATATATTATAGCAATTATTTGGTGGATTGTGCTCATAATTTTATGTTTACTTTTTATTTTTCTTTTATCATTGAGCATAAAAATTATTAACTATGCGTATAGTGGTGATAAAAATATTAGCTTGAAATTATATGATGAAATTGAAAAAAATATTCAAATAAAATATTCTGATTTATTTAATAATATTAAAAATTTTAATCCTACTGATTTTTCAGAAAATTTCTTTAGAAATATACAGTATGATCTAAAAAATATTGAAACACATGATATAAAATCTTATTTAAAAATTATTTTTTATAAATCCTTAAAAAATCACGAACAAAAGAATTTAATAACTGGAGCAAGTACCGAATATTGTTTTTTTCTTTATGAAAAACTAAAATTTATTTCAAATTTGGATAAATCTATTTTATATGAATTTATATCATATGATTGCAATTTATTAAATAACTTTCCAGAATTTAGAGATAATACAACTTTTTTTAAAGATTATTTGAAAACAATTTTCGAATTTAAAGATAAAATAGAAAAAAATGATATTGAAAGCATTTTTAAACATTCTTTATTTAAAAACTCAAAAAATAAAAACTTATGTTCATTAGTTTTATTAGAAATTTTAACATCAGAATTTATTTCAACACAAATTGAAAATTCTAAAATCGAAATTTTATATAATAATATGAATATATCACAAAAAGTCTGTTTTATATTATACCAAATGTTTAATACTGATAATAAAAATAGTGTTAATTACTCAGGGTATACAAATATTACCTTTTTTAAAAAAGAATTAAAATCCATTTTTGATGATTTACCAAAAATTAATAATAAAAGAAAATTATTTATCGAATGTTCAAAGTTTATTGAAAATAATACTAATATTAATCATAAAGTCACGAAAAACGATTTAGAAAAAATTTTTGAAGATGGAAACAAACCCATTATTAGTTTAAAAGAGATTTATAAAAATTTTACTATATTTAGAAATTATAAGTTTAAATTTTTAATAGTTCAACATATCCTTTACAATGAAAGGACAGAAGATAGATTAGCTATAAATAGCATAATAGAGCATAATGAATTAATTGACTGGTGTAAAGACTATTTAAAAATTTATAAAAATTTTCCAAGCTTCATTGAATCAGATGATAATTTATATTCTTTTATGAAAAAAATATTTAATGACTTACTTTTATTACGTCATCATGATTTATCATTATTAGATATGCATCACATTTATTCTTTTAAAAAAGATTCCAATATTTTTAAAAATGGGATTTATAATATAAACTTAAATAACTTATTTTGTGATTTATCATTACAGGAATTATTATTCCTCTATAATAATTTTATACGAGATTCTAATATTTTTGTGAATTATATAAAGAATACTCTTTATAAAGAAGAGATTATTATGTTTATTTGTGTAAAATATGAAATTTTTTATGGTAAATTAAATAAAGATAACTTAAGAAAAAAAATAGAATATATATTAAATAAAAATAATATGAATATAGAAGAGTTTGCTGATAAAATATATAATTTATTAAAAAATTATAATGACATTAAAGTAAGCAAATATGAGGTATCAAAAATTATTAAATTTTTAAATAATATACTAAAATAGGTGATAAAAATGGATAAAATAAGTTTACTTCAAAAAATAATTGATGAAAGCAAAAGAATCGTCTTTTTTGGAGGTGCAGGTGTTTCCACAGAATCTGGCATTCCTGATTTTAGAAGTGCAGACGGAGTCTACAATCTAAAACTTGATAGGAATTTTTCTCCAGAAGAACTTGTTTCCCACACAATGTACGAAAAATATCCAGAAGAATTTTATGACTTTTATAAAAAACATCTTGTTTATCCCGATGCAAAACCCAATTTTGCTCATGAATATTTAGCAAGACTGGAACAAGGTGGAAAATTGACGGCTGTTATTACTCAAAATATCGACTGTCTGCATGAAATGGCTGGGAGTAAAAATGTTTTGAAGCTACATGGAACTGTTGACAGCAATACTTGTGTTATTTGCAGAAAAAAATATAATCTGGAGGAATTTTTGAAAATCTGTGAAACCGAAAGTATCCCTCATTGTGCAAAGTGTGGCGGAATTATAAAACCAGATGTTACTTTATACGAAGAAATACCTGATCCAGATACTTTTAGAAAGGCAATAAACGAAATATCCAGAGCCGATACATTAATTATAGGCGGAACTTCCCTTATCGTGTATCCAGCCGCTTCTCTTGTGCAATATTTTCAAGGAAAAAATCTTGTTTTAATAAATAAATCCAAAACTGAGCAAGACGATTTTACAGATTTGGTTATACATGAAAGTATCGGAGAAGTTTTTAAAAAATTAAAATAATTAGATTAAAATAAAAAAAATGAAGAGGTGAAAATGGTAAAAGTATTATTTGTCTGTCTAGGAAATATATGCCGTTCTCCAATGGCAGAGGCAGTCTTTCGAGATATGGTAAAAAAAGAAGGGCTATCTGACAAAATTATTATTGATTCAGCTGCAACAAGTCCTTGGGAACACGGAAATCCAGTTCATCACGGTACCAAAACTAGGCTCGCCAAAGAAGGAATTAGCGTAAAAGGAATGTATTCCAGAATTTTAAATAACGATGATTTGGATGCCGATTATATTATTGGAATGGATGAAAGCAATATAGAAAATATAAAACTTTTCGCAGATGGCAAAAATAAAGGCGAAATAAAAATGCTGCTGGAATATGCAGGAGAAAAACAGGAAATAAAAGATCCGTGGTTTACTGGCGATTTTGATACAACTTATGATGATGTGGTAAAAGGTTGTGCTGCATTGTTAGAATTTATCAAAAAGAATGATTTGAATATTTAATTTTATAAAAAATGCTTTTGAGATATTAATTTTCTTGAAAGTTTTTTTATGCAATTTAATACTAAACTCCATCTAAATAACGAATTTATTATAAATTTTTTAGTTTCATAAATCGTATAATATATTCTAACAAATTAAAAAATTATAGTTTCGTATTCAAATTTTTTTATCAGTTCCTTTTGTAATCGCAAAAAGAGAGATGATCCAAAAACCATCTCTCTTCCCAAATTTTACATTACTATTTAATTTCCCAAGAAGTTTCAATTTTGTTCTCACCTTTATGTGCCTTTCAAATAACTCTCAACACTTTCTCTTCTCCCTTTTCAACTATATTCTACTCCTATTTTGTTGTAAATACAAGTTTTTTTTGAAATAATAAAAAAATTATTATTAAGAAAAACTATTTGAAACTAAAACTTATTTAAGTTTCTTTGTTTAACTTTAAAATATATAAAAGTACACCTTTAATGCCTTTTTAAAACATTTCCAGTGTACTTATTTTTTATTCTACGATAAATAACCATTCAGAAGACAATTCATGTTCTCCATTGATTACTTTTTCATATTCTGATTTTAATAATTTATGAAATTTACCAGCTTCTGGTTTTGCATTAAAGTCCAGTTGTCCGATAGGACGTCTGTCCAATGATTCTGCATAAGTGATTTTCATTGCTGTTCCTGTTACCAATAACTCATCAGCTGAGAAAACCATTGATCTGTCAATTTTTCCACGAGTTATTTTATATCCATTGTGTTCAAGCAATTCCAATGCTGATCTTACTGTAATTCCTTCAAGAGCCGCATTTCCAGTATCAGGGATTATTATTTGATCTCTGTAAACAAGAATTATATTTGCAACTGATACTTCCACCACATTTCCTGCATCATCAAACATCAATGCGTCATCATAACCATTTCTTTGAGCATCACTTGTCGCAAGGAATGAGTTAATGTATGAACCTCCTGCTTTTGCCTTTGTTGGAATTGATGAATCGTTGTATTTTCTATAAGTTGAACTCATTAGGTCTAATCCACCTTCTGAACTTACATAATCTGCAAGCGGTAACATATAAATCGCTAAATCAAAGTCTAACCCTGCCTTCTTAGGTGATAATCTAGGCTCTTTACAGAAAATGAATGGACGCATATAAAAGTCTTCTTTTACATCATTCTTCTTAACTAATTCTGTAACAATATCCTTAAATTCATCCCAAGTAATGAAATATTCAAATCCTAGCATTTTTGATGCATTCATTAGCCTAATGTAGTGATCTTTCAGTCTAAAAATTGCTACTTTCCCATTTCTGTAATATCCTCTGATTCCACCAAAACAAGTTGTTCCATATTGTAAACTGTGTGTTGCAATACTAACTGTCGCTTTTTCAAATTCCACTATTTCTTTATCGAAATATGCAAATTTCATAAATTCTGCCTTTGCCATCTAATTTTACCTCCATATATTTCAGTATTCTAATATCTACTCTTATATTTTAGCACTTTTTTAAAATTATGTAAAATTTATTTTTTATACTTAACTATATATATTATATATGTTTAAATACTAAAAATTTAATTTTTTTCTTTGTTAATAAAATTAGACTCCATAAACTTTCATAAGTTCATCCAGTTCTTTTTTCTCTTCCATTTGCTGAACTTTTTTCATAGATAATGCAATTGATTTTCTCTTTTCATTAATATCTGTAATTACAGCCTCAACTTTATCTCCAACTGAGAACTTTTCAGAAATATCCTTCAAAAATTCCTCTGTCAATTCACGTTTTGGTATAATTCCGTTAAATCTGTCTGTCAGTTTAACAAGCACAAAGTTTTCCTGAACTTCTACAATTTCAGTATTTACAATGTTTCCTTTCTTATATTGCTCAATTGCTTCTTTCCAAGGCGATTTTTGCAGCTGCTTAATACTTCCAGACAATTTTTTATCCAATTTATCAACCACAATTACCTTAAATTCCACTTCATCGCCAACTTTGTATTCCTTATGCTCTTTTCTGTCCCATGAAAATTCATTTTTGTGAATAAATACTTCAATCCCTTTTTCCAGTTCCACAAAAATTCCATAATCCTGAACATTCATAATTTTTCCAGTAAACACATTATCAAAGTCATAAGTTTCCTCAAGAACTTCCCATCTGTCGTCCAGCAATGCCTTAGCACTCAATGTAATTCTATTTTTTTCATCATTAAAGTCAACTATTTTAAATTTAATTAAATCTCCTGCCTTATATTTTGAAGATAAGTTCGCTTCCCTCTTGTAAGACAAATCAGATACATGTAAAAGCCCATCAATATCCTTTTCCAGTGAAATTAGCAACCCAAAGTCAAACACTTCTGTTACTGGTTTTTCCAAAATATCTCCAATATGGTATTTTTCCTTAACTGTATCCCACGGATTTTCTGACAATTGTTTTACACTTAACTTGACATTTTTCTTATCATTTTCAACCTGAATAATTTTTGCAGAAAATTTATCCCCTTCCTTGTAATTCTTAAGTTCTTTAGCCCCATTGTGCCAAGCCAGTTCAGAAACATGTACAAATCCAGAATTATCATCAACAGTTACAACTAGCCCAAAATCAAGCACATCCTTTACAACGGCTTCCACTATATCTCCCACATGATGACTTGCCGCAAATGAAATCCAAGGATCTTCCGACAATTGTTTTATACTCAATTTCAATCTATTTTTTTCAGCATCCTTCTCGATAATTTTAGCACTTATTTCATCACCAATTTTGTATCTTTCAGTCAAATTATCCACTTGATCCCAAGAAATTTCCGATATATGAATAAATCCGCTAGTTGCTTCCAAGTCTAAAATAATTCCGAAATCAAATATTTCCTTAACTTTCCCAGTAACAACATCTCCAATATTCACATTTTCAAAATATTTTTCCTCTTCAATTTTTATTAAATCACTTCTTGAAATAGTTATATTACTTTTATTTTTTTCTTTTATTAAAAACTTAAATTTTTGTCCTGTATAATCTTTGTTCTTATCAAATCTGGCAAGTGAAAATGGCAAAAATGCCTCATTTTTCCCAATTCTTACAGTATATCCACCTTTAATCTTCTTAATAATTTCTCCAGTTACAATGTCGTCCACATTAAATGAAGCAAGTTCTTTTGCCTTATCCAGCACAAATTTTGAAACAATGATATTTTCATCATCTTCCCTTAAAACTTTTACTTCAATTTTATCTCCTATTTCAAAATCTTTAACTTCGCTTGCATAAATTCTTCCTTCCTTTTTTGCATTCAAATCAAGAAATCCATAATCCAGCTCTTTTCTAGTAATTATTCCTTCCACTACATCTCCAGATTTTTTTTCTTCTGGTAAATACTCTTCCAATAATACTTCAAATTCTTTTTCGTTCATTTTGCACTCCAGAACTGTCTTGTAAAAGTCAGTTCTTTCTCCCTTCTTTATATTTTGTTTATAAAATTATTTTTCAAAAAATTTATCAATTTCAATCATTTGTCTTAATTCTTCCAATAGTTTGCTTTCTTCTTCACTATTTCCCTCATTTTCTGAAACTGCCCTAAGTTTTAATTTTTCTCCTTTTGCAGCCCCAAGAGTCATCACTCCAAACACATTTTTCCCATCAACAATTTCATTTTCTCCAACTTTTTCTATTTCCAAAGTTGCTTTGTATCGTTTTGCAATATTCACAATCTGCCCTGCTGGACGTGCATGAACTCCTTGTTCATTTTTTATTTCCACAATAATTTCCTTCATAATTGCCCTTCCTAAAGCTATGACTATGCTACTCAAATCCTAGTTTTTCTTAATTTTTACCAGTTTAATTTTAAATAGGCTCAAGTATATGTAAATAATATCATTTATTGCATTAAAAATCAATGTTTATATAAATTTTTTATAAACTTTTTAATAAAATTGATATAAACAAAAAAAGAGAAACATTTAATTATGTTTCTCTAAATAACTTATAAATTTTTATTTTAATTTATAAAGATTATTGGTTAATGAATCTTACGTTACTGAAATCAACATTTTGGAAGAATAATTCAACTCTTCTGTTATTGTATCTTCCTTGAACAGTATCGTTAGTATCAGCTGGGTTGTTTTCTCCTTGTCCAGTGATTGCTCCATAAGAAATAGAGTTTTTCAATCCATAGTCTTTCAATAATCTAGCAACGTTTTGCGCTCTTGCTACTGATAATTTTTGGTTATAAGCATTTGATCCAGTTGAATCTGTATGTCCAACGAAATCAATTGATCCACCATCAGCAAATTGGTTAATTACACCTGCGATAGTTCTCAAGTCAGCAGCTTCATTTTCATTAGGTACTCTACCGTCAACTTTAAATCCTCTAATTACACATTTCTTTTCTTCAACTGAACAGCTAAATGGTAATGTAGCAGTATTTGGTTTTACAATTGGAGCTGGTTCTGGAGCTGGTGCAGGTACTGGAGTTGGTACAGGTACTTGCACAGTTTGAGTTATGATTTTAGGTGATCTGTCATTTTTCAATTGTCCAAATCTATATCCTACTCTAACTCCTGCTGAATCAATATGATCTCTTTCTCTAAGATTTCCTGTTTTGTATTTAACATTTGATCTTTCGTAAATAGCTTCTAATGAAACTGGCCCAAATTCAGTTCCTAATCCTGCTGCTACGTACAATCCACCTTTTAAATCTCCATTGAATTGTTTAGATTCTTTAGCAAAGTTGTACCCTGCTCTTCCTAATACGTATAAAGCATCATTTCCACTGTTAGTAGTGATTAAGTTAAATTTACCTAAAGCATAAACTGGTGCACTTCTACCAACTTTTGTATTTGTATCTTTAACTTTTAATTTTCCAGAGTTAGCTGATAATTTGTATTCTGCTCCTAACCCCCATTCAAATTCACCTTGGTTGTCAACAATATATTCCAAACCAAGTGTTGGACCTTTTTTAAGTGCGAAATCATTACCAAGATCGTTACTTCCATTTTTGTATTTTCTGTAGAAATCGTATCCACCTTTAATTTGGACTTCAGATGCTACAGCATTTAAAGCTAATAAAGCTGTTCCTAAAATAACTAATTTTTTCATTTCAATTCCTCCTGAATTTCATTTTGTTTTCTCTAACTTTTAAAATTAGTACTGTTTTCTCCTAATCCTCTTATTAAATTATACAATATTTTAGGTGAAAAATCAATACTTTAGCTTTTATATAAAAACATTCTTTAGCTAAAACTTTTTCGTTTTACAAACATATAATACCATTTTTTTAATAAAAAGTCAATAAAAAAATCAAACTATACTTTGCTTTAACCTTTATACCAAGCACTTTCCCTTGTAAAAAACGCCTAATTTCCTTGACTTATCAGTCATTTAATAATTTTATTTTTTTTAGTTGTTTTCAATTTTTTCACATCTAAGATTACTAAAAAATAAATTGAAAATAATCGACATCCTCTGAGTTTAACTAAGATTTTCTTAATTTTAAGCTACTTTTATATATTTATCATTTTATCAATCGAAAGTTCCAATTTTTTCAACAATGCAATTCTGTTATTTTTTAATTTTTCATCATCTACATTAATAATTACATTATCAAAAAACTGATTAATTGTAGCCGCATTATTCAGCAATGTTTCAATATAATTGGAAAAATCTGTATTTTCAATGCTTTCCAATTGACTAGCAAAATTATACAATGCCTTTTCTTCTTCTGATTCAAACAATGCAGCATCAATACTTAAATTTTCAGTTTTTTCATCTTTCACAATATTTTTTACACGTTTTAAAAGATTTATCAAAATTTCAAAATTTTCAGTTTGTGATAATTTCAGCAGTTCAGATAATTTTTTATCAAGTTCCACAATATTACTTTCAAGATTTATCTCATAATTTATAAGATCTTTTTTATATTTTTCTGAAAGCACGTTAATTATTCTTTGTTTAAAGAACTCTGTCACATCTTTTACAACATCTTTTTCCAGCACTTTTTTATCATTTGAAAATATTTCATAAGCCTTTTCGATTAATTTTTTATAGTCAAAAGATAATTTTGAATTTAGCACAACTTGAATAATTCCCTGTGTAGCACGTCTTAATGCGTAAGGATCCTTAGAACTTGTTGGTTTTAGTCCAACTGCAAAACATCCAATTACTGTATCTATTTTGTCAGCTATTCCAGCAATAGCACCTTCCACAGTTGTAGGCAATTCATCTCCTTGATAACGTGGCAAGTAATGTTCAAAAATTCCAAGTGCTACATCTTTCTCTTCGCCTTGCTTTTCAGCATAAACTGAACCCATAAACCCTTGTAATTTTGTAAATTCCTTTTCTCCAATTACATTTGAAACAAGATCTGCTTTTGCTAAATCTACAGTTCTTATAATACTTTCCTTCTTATCATTTAAATTCAATTCTGAAATCAGATATTCAGCAATTTTCTCACTTCTTTTGACTTTTTCAAAAATTGTTCCCATATCCTTCTGGAAAGTAACTTCCTTCAGTTTTTCCACATTATCTGTAAATTTATTTTTCAAATCTTCATCAAAGAAGAATTTTGCATCAGCAAGTCTTGGCTCTACAACCTTTTCATTCCCTTTTTTCACAGTTTCCGAATATTCAGGCGCATTTCTTATAACAATAAATTTATTAGATAATTTACCGTCTTTATCTTTTACTGGAAAATATCTTTGATGAGTTTCCAATGTAATTGTGATAATATCTTCAGGAAGTTGCAAATAATCCTTGCTAAATTCACCTTTTATTGCATAAGGATACTCTACCACATTAACCACTTCATCCAATAAATATTTATTGATTATAGCAGTATCTCCATCCTTTTCACCATTTTCCCTTATGCTTTTCAAAATTTCTTCTCTTCTTTTTTCACCATTTACAATAACAAAATTTTCAAGCAATATTTTTTCATAGTCAAGCGGATTATTAATCTCAATATCCTGAGAAGCAAAATATCTCATTCCACGAGTCTTATTCCCACCTTTTAGCCCTTCAAACTCAAAAGGTAAAATTTCTCCATTATCAAACAAAGTTACAAACCATTTAATCGGCCTTACAAACCTAAATGTTCTGTCCGCCCATTTCATTGACTTTTCAAACTCTATTTTCTTTATCGCATTTTTCAATATTTCAGGTAAAATCTCCTTAGTATTTTTTCCTGCAATAAATTTTTCAATCGAAATATATTTTCCTTTTTCATTTTCAACAATCTTTATATCATCAATCGTAGCACCTTGCGACTTCACAAACCCTTCTCCAGCTTTCGTAAGCTGCCCATCCTTATAGGCAATCTCAACCGAAGGCCCTACACTCTTTTTATCCAAATCATCTTGTTTTTCAGCTAAATCCTTTATAATCGCAGTAACTCTTCTAGGTGTACTAAACGACTCAATCCCTGAAAACTTGATTCTTTCAGCCTTTAACTCATTTTCTATTATTTTTTTCAGATCTTTCTCCGCCTTATCCACATATTGTGCCGGCAATTCTTCCAATCCTATTTCAAAAAGAAAATTCATAATTAATTCTCCTTTCTTTTCTATTAATTTTTAGTTATATTTATTTCCCAGTCTTTTAAAAATTCATTTTCAAATTCTTTTACTGTATATGTATAGAGGTTTTTAAAAAAATATCCTTTAAATTTATTCAATCCAAATTTTATTACATTTGTTCCTGCTTTTTTAGATACATTTGATTTAATTTTCTCTTTTGAGTTATTTTTTTCTTCATTATATACCAAAATATATGAAAAATTTTTCCTTAAAAATTTAAAATCTTTTTCAATAATTTCTAACAGTATTGTTACACTATCATATATTTTTTCTTTAATTTCAAAAATTTTTTTGTTTTTTTCACTATTACATTTCTCTTTATCAATTTCTAATACTAACACACCATTTTTAAATTCAATAAAGAAATACTCACCTTCTTCTGTAAATTCATATATATTACTTTTATCGTATAATGCATCATTTGATTTTAAACTATGTATTTGAGTATATTTCGAATATAGTTTTTTTATGTTATCATAATCTAATGCCTTAATTTCCGAAAAAATCATTGGAATTTTGTCATCTTCCGAAAGACTTCCTAAACTTTTCAAATTAGTTTTAAAAATATTTTTACTTTTAAATTTATCTTTTAAGGTTTTCCTCTCTTTACTCATATTCAATATCCTCTAATTTCTGAAAAGGTGCTGCTAACTTTTTATAAATTTTTTCTAAATCATTTGTTACATCTTTTATAGAAGAAAAATTATTTTTATTTTCCGATAAATAATACTTACACTTTTCAACAATTTCATATTTTTTTGAATAAACTTCTATAGCTTCTAAAAAATAAGGACTATGTGTTGTTAATAGAATGTGCATCCCAAACTCTTTTTGTAATAATACAATTAATTCTGCAAATTTTATTTGCCATTCAGGATGCAAATGGATTTCAGGTTCATCAAGTATTATTGTCCCATTTTTCTTTAAAGAACCATTATCCAATAATATTTTTAAAATTACAAAAGTCTTAATTCCTGTCGAAAGATTTCTTATATTTAATTCTATTTTACTATTTTCTTCTATATATGAAATTTTTCTGAAATCTTTTTTTATAAATTTTCCTCCAATAATTTTATCTAATTCAGAATATATTTTTTTCAATTTTTCTTCATTATCTACTTCTGTTATTATATCTTCTTCCTTAGGAGTAATATCTGATATTTTAACTTCCAGTTGCTCTTTATGATTAACAGATCTATTTCCAAAATATATATTTCCTACACTGTCAACTACATCAGGAGTATCTATATAAAGAGCTTCTGTATTTAAAAATCCATCTATATTAGTTTTTTCTACTTTTTCATTAAAAATTTTCACTTCAAACTTTTTCTTTTTTATTTCCAGTATCAACTCTCCTATTGAAGAAGAATAAAGATTATTTATCTGTCCATTAAATTCATTCCTTAACCTATTTTGAATTATTCTTTGTATAATTTTTTCTTCTTTTATATTTATAACTTGTAATATTTCATCTGAAAGTTCATCAATATCTTCCATTTCAATGTCATTGCCAAATAAAACTCTTATTTTTTCTTTTAATTTATTTTCATCAAAATCTAGCCAATCTCTATTACTATATATTTTTCTTCTAAAATCTCTTACTTTATCCATATAATTTCTGAAAGTTGTAAAATCATTTGTTTCAGTCCTATAAAACTTTTCTAATACATCTTCTATGTTATCTAATTTCTCTAGAAAAATTTGTTCATTAATTTTATACAATCCATTAAATAAAGCCCACAGAGATTTTCCTACTGTACTTTTTCCAGTATTATTTTCTCCTGCAATTACTGTTATACCATTAATTTCTACTTCAGCATTTTTCAATTTACCAATATTATTTATTGTTAATTTCAATTATTTCCTCTCCTCTCTTTTTATAAATCATAAAAACTTCCCCCTCTTCTATATTTTTACTTATTCAACAATGGGAATCCTAATCTCTCCCTTGCCTCCACAAATTTCTCAGCACATTTCTTAGCCAAATCCCTGATTCTTAAAATGTAGGACATTCTTTCTGTTGTACTGATTGCACCTCTTGCATCAAGGTTGTTGAATGTGTGTGAGCATTTTAGAACGTATTCGTAGGCTGGGAATACTAAGTCGTTATTTAGGCAGTTTTGAGCTTCCTTTTCGTACATATCAAAAAGCTGGAAGTGCATTGGAACGTCTGCCACTTCAAAGCTGTATTTTGATAATTCATACTCAAACTGGAATCTTCTTTCTCCATATTTTACTCCTTTTGTCCATTCCAAATCTTTTACATCGTCCTTATTTTGCAAATAAAGTGCTATTCTTTCAAGTCCGTAAGTTATTTCAGATGGAACTATGTCAACTTCCAGTCCTCCAACTTGCTGGAAGTATGTAAACTGTGTAATTTCCATTCCATCCAGCCAAACTTCCCATCCTAATCCCCACGCTCCAAGCGTAGGGCTTTCCCAGTTGTCTTCCACAAATCTTATGTCGTGTTCCTTAGGATTAATTCCTAATGCAACTAAACTTTCTAAATAAAGTTCCTGAATATTTTCTGGAGATGGTTTCATAATTACCTGAAACTGATGATGCTGATACACTCTGTTGGGATTTTCACCGTATCTTCCATCTTTTGGACGACGCGATGGCTCAACATAGGCAACATTCCAAGGCTCAGGACCTAACGACATTAAAAAAGTATCTGGATTAAAAGTTCCCGCACCTGTTTCAATATCGTACGGATTTGATATTATACACCCTTTATCTCCCCAGAACTTTTGAAGAGTTAATATAATTTCCTGAAAAGTCATTTTTCTCTATCCTTTCTTTTGATTTCTTTTTCTTAAAAGTCTTTTTAAATATATTATTCTTAAAGTTAATATTAAAATAGCAAAATATTTTATTATTTCATAACCTAATTATACCAATTCCTTTGTCTGAAAATGGTATAAAATAATCATCAATTATTTTATAAAATGTAGATTTTTCCTTTTTTTCTCCATATTTTCTTATAATTTTTTCTGGATTTTTAAGATTAAGTTTTTTTACTTTCAGTTTTTCTTTTACTTGTTCTTCTGTCAAATGAAATAACTGATTTTGTGAATTTATTATAAAATAACCTGAATTTTTATTGTATTCTATTTTTTCTTTTCCAATTTTTTCTGCATCTAAAAATTTAGATATTGCTTCATCAAAATCATAAATATAACCAATCCAGTTATCTTTTATTTTATTTAATTTTTTTAAATATCCTTTATCTCCTAAAGAAAAACTTACTTCAGGAACAGCTCCATTGTATTCTGTTATAAGCAAATAATTAGCTATTTTTAATTCTGTATTTTCTTTAATTGGAAACCAAATATAGAAAAAATTAATAGTAAAAAATAATATAAATCCACAAATAATTAGTTCTGCCAATACTTTATTCTTAGAAAAATAAATAATAGTCAAAAATACAACAAATATTAATACTATAACAAAAAGAAGTAAAAAACCATAAACTGCAGCAAAAATCATGCTATTCACCTTTTTTTGTTTTATATTTTCTCACTAAATAATCAATTATAATAATATAAATTCCAATATGCACATACATATCTGCCACATTGAATACGAAAGCCCAGATGCCTCGAAAATCTATCATGTCAATTACGTATCCACGAAGAATTCTGTCAATCATATTTCCTGCAGCTCCAGCGGCAATTACTGCTACTCCTATTTTTGTCCATTTGCTGTAATTCTTAAAGTTTTTGTACTCTACAGCGATTACGTATATAATTAGAACTGCACTTGTTATTGTAAATAAATTGATTTTTCCTTGCAATAGACCGAAAACTCCGCCGTGATTTTCAACATAAGTCAAGTGAAAGAATTTATCTATTATTGGTATAGAAAAACCTTGCACTCCACCTGATACATTGAACATCAGCTGCTTTGTAATCTGATCTAATGCACCTAAAACCAAAATAATAATTATATAAGGCATTCTTTTCTCCTCACATTTTTTATTAACACATGTTTGTAAAAAACGAACTAAATAAGTTATTTTTATTTAGCTGTATTTAGTCCTATTTTACAAAATAAATTTTATGTTACATTTTTTCCAGAACGCTTGCACATCTTGGACATACATCTGGATGATTGTGATTGTGTCCAACTTCCTCATCGTATTTCCAGCATCTTTCACATTTTTCTCCAGACGCTTTTTCCACAGCGATGTTAATTCCTTCGATTTCGCTTTCTGCTAAATTATCATTTACAAATTTAACTTGAGATACGATAAACAAGTCAGAAACTTCATTTTCTGTATAATCTTTTATAAATGAATATTCATCATTGGCAATATTTAAAAGGACTCTCGCATCAAGAGAATGTCCTATTAATCCAGTTTGTCTTTCTGCTTCCAGCTTTTTGTTTACTTCTCTTCTTAATCGTGCGATTTTATCCCATTTTTGTGCTAATTCTTCATTCAAATATTCAGGTCTTGCTTCAATCCATTTTGATAAATGTACACTTTCTTCTTCTTTTAACGTTTCTGGTATTCTTTCCCAGATTTCATCAGCCGTAAACGACAATACTGGGGCAATTATTCTTACTAGCACTTTCAGAACTTCTGTCAATACAGTCTGTGCACTTCTTCTTTCAATTGAAGTTGTTCCTTCACAGTAAAGTCTGTCTTTTACGATGTCAAGATAGAATGAAGACATTTCCATTGAGCAGAAATATGTAATTTCTTGGAACAAACTGTAAAATTCGTATTTATCATAATATTCAGTTGTTTTTTCTTTCAATTCTTCCAGTTTGTGCATTGCCCATTTGTCAATTTCAAACATATCTTTATAGTCAACTTTATCATTTGCATAATCAAAATCATTTAAGTTACCCATCAAAAATCTGGCTGTATTTCTGATTCTTCTATAAGCATCTGACATTTGTTGCAAGATATTTTCCGAAATTCTTACATCTTCTCTATAATCCACTGAAGATACCCACAATCTTAAAATATCTGCTCCGTATTTTTCTGTAATATCTTTTGGAAGTATTGTGTTTCCTAAAGATTTAGACATTTTTCTTCCTTGTCCGTCCATTGTGAATCCGTGAGTCAAGATTCTCTTGTAAGGTGCATCTTTTGTACTTGCGATTGATGTCAATAATGAAGATTGGAACCAACCTCTATGCTGGTCACTTCCTTCAAGATACAAGTCTGCTGGCCTTGGCAAGTTTCTTGGCACTAGCACACTTCTATGTGAAACTCCTGAGTCAAACCAGACGTCCATTATACTTCTTTCTTTTCTAATATCCACATCTTTCAAGTTATATTTTTCCAAAAGTTCATCCCCGATAATTTCTTTGGCTTCATATTTCCACCAAATGTCAGTTCCTTCTTTTTTTACCATTTCAATTACTCTGTCCATAATTTCTGGCTCATAGATAACTTCATCAGTCGCTCTGTTGTAGAACAATGGTATTGGTACACCCCATACTCTTTGTCTTGAAATAGTCCAGTCTGGACGAGTTTCTAACATTGAACCAATTCTATTTTTACCCCAAGATGGTACAAATTCCACATCATCTAGTGCTTTTATCGCATTTTCCCTAATGTCGCTTTCATCAACACTAATGAACCATTGCTCAGTCGCTCTGAAAATTACAGGTTTTTTACTTCTCCAGTCATGCGGATACGAGTGAACAAATTTGCTGTGATGCAGTAAATGTCCACTTTCTGTCAAGTCCTGTACAATTACATTGCTTGCTTTTGCATAAAACATTCCTTCGTATTTCCCAGCTTCCTTTGTCATATGCCCTCTGTCATCAACTGGCGATAATACTCCAATTCCATATTTTTGTGAATAATTGTAATCGTCCACCCCGTGTCCAGGTGCTGAATGTACTGCTCCAGTACCTGCATCAGCCGTAACATAATCTCCAATCATTACCAGCCCTTCTCTATCCAAGAACGGATGTCTATAATGAGTTTTCTCAAGTTCAGTACCTTTAAATTCCTTCAATAATTCATAAGAAATTCCAAGTGTCTTAAATACAGTTTCAGCCAATTCTTTTGCAACTACAATATTGCCTTTTTCTGTTTTGTATAATCCATAATCAAATTCAGGGTGTAAAAATACTCCCAAGTTTGCAGGCAATGTCCAAGGTGTTGTCGTCCAGATAAGAATACTTGCCTCTTCCACACCTAATTTATCTAATAAATCCTGTGTCCCTTCAAATTTTACATAAATTGAATGAGACTCTACATCTTTATACTCGATTTCCGCTTCAGCCAAAGCTGTTTCAGTCGTAGGTGACCAGTAAACTGGTTTTAATCCTTTATAAACATAACCATTTTCATAAATTTCCTTAAATACTTTTAACTGTTCCGCTTCGTATTCAGGCATTAAAGTGATATAAGGATTATCCCAGTTTCCTAAAATTCCAAGCCTTTTGAATCCTTCTTTTTGTTTTTCTACCCATTTCAAAGCATATTTTTTACATTCCTGTCTAATTTGCAATGGAGTCATATTTTTTGCCTTTTCTCCAAGTTCTTCCATTATTTTCCATTCGATAGGAAGACCATGCGTATCCCATCCTGGAATATATGGTGCGTTATAACCTCTTAATCTTTTATATTTTAAAATAATATCCTTCAATATTTTATTTAACGCATGCCCGATGTGAATATCTCCATTTGCATACGGAGGCCCATCGTGCAGCACAAAAAATGGTGCCCCTTCATTCAATGATTTTTCATAAATTTGAGCTTTTTTCCAGTCCCTTAATGTTAAAGGTTCTTTTTGTGCCAAATTAGCTTTCATTTTAAAGCTCGTCTTTGGTAAATTTAACGTTTTTGCATAATCTACCTTGTCTTCCACGTTATTATTTTCCGACATTTTTCCTCCCATATTTTTCTTTTAAATTATTCTCTTTATTTATGTTTTTTATTATATCACAATTTTATACATTTTAAAATAACTCAGCTTTATATATTATTTTTTTCTTAGTTATTGTCCTTAAATATACAAATAAGGAGATACCAAATTTTTAGTATTCTCCTTTTTCTTTAACTATTACATCTAAATTTTTAAATTTTTGATTTTAAAATTATTTAATAACCATTCCTGCTCCAACAAATGTCAAAATACCTAACACAAGTCCATACAATACAGAATATTTAATAGTTTTTCCTAAAAGTTCTCCATCTTTTCCATTTAATGCTGCAGAAACTGATGTTACAATTGCGATATTTTGTGGTGAAATCATTTTACCACCTGTAGCTCCAGCGGTATTAGCTGCAATTAACAATGATTGCAGTGCTGGATTTTGTGATAATCCTTTCGCTACTCCTACTTGAATTCCACCAAATAACAAGTTAGATGATAAATCACTTCCTGTAACAAATGTTCCAATTGTACCTAAGAATGGTGCAATAAACGGAAATCCTGATCCAGTTAATGTTTTAAGACCATCTGCAATACTTGCTGTCATTCCACTGTGCTTCATAACTACTGAAAGTGCTACAATTCCCATAATTACTAACATTTTATCTAATTTATGATAAATTGTATGACCTAGTACTTCGACCATGTCTTTTACTTTTACTTTTTGAATAAATCCTGCGATAACTGTTGCTACAAATAAAGGTGCAGCTGGTGCCAAAATCCATTTAAACGCAACTCCAGCTTCTTTTGCACTTTTGGCATCTCTAAACCAAGTTGCCCAATGCCCAAATGAAAAATCAATTGTTGAAATTGTATGCTCGTGTAAAGGCTCATTTATAACTTTAACAACTGGACTTGTCCCTACAATTAAAACTACCATTAAAATATATGGAAGCCAAGCTAAAATTGCATCTTTAGTAGAAACTGCCACAGTTTCAAATCCTTCTTCTGCCTTAACAAACATTTTTGTCGCTACAATCATTAAAATCATTGCTATTAAACTTGAAATAATTGTAGGAAGTTCAGCCCCAGTCGTCATAGCTATTAACGGTTGTATCATGTATCCAATAATTGATGCGATAACTACTGGTAAAATTCCTTTTCCAAAAGCTGGATTTTTTCCGCCATCTATTTCTTTATTTGCAAAAACTACTAAAATAAAAGGAATAACACAAGTTAATAGTAACAATAGCAATGATGTAAATAATGCTGTCTGTTGAGCATTTAATCCAAAGTTCGAAATCATTGTTGTAACTGGAAGCCCTACTGTTCCAAATGCTGTCGGTGTCGAATTTGCAAGTAAACAAATCATCGCCGCTGTCATAGGAGAAAATCCTAAAGAAATCATAATTGCCGCCGGAATTGCAACCGCTGTCCCATATCCTGCAATACCTTCTATAAATCCACCAAATCCCCAGGCAAGTATTAAAGCTTGTGCACGTCTATCTGATGTAATATTTCCCAACATCGTTTTGATGATTTCAATTTTACCATTTTTCACTGATAAGTCATAAGCAAAAATAGCCGCTATTATTACAAATCCAATTGGCATCCAAGCCACTGCGAATCCTTCAAAAAGTGAAGCAATAATCCCTTGAACTGGAATTCGCCAGCTTGACATGACAAAGTTCAAAATAATCGCTACAATCAAGCTCGCATAAGTACTAAACAACGCAGATTTTTTTAAAACTGCTAACAAAATTAAAAATAAAATGATTGGTATTAAACCTACTAAAAATTCCATTTTTCAAAAACCTTCTTTCTATGATTTTGTTAAAATAATTAACATCTTATACTATATTTTATCAAATTTTTTACAAAAGTACAAATTTTTTTCTAAATTAAATTTTAGCCTATTCCAAAACTAAACAAATAATTAAATAGTTTTAAATCTGAGCAAATTAAGCCTAATTTTTAAACTCCATTTAAAGTCCTTTTCTCGTAAGTCCCACTCTTCCTCTTTCCTTATCCAACGACAATATTTTAACTTTTATAATTTGTCCCACAGAAAGTTCCTTTGTAGCGTCTGAAACAAATTTTTCTGCTATTTCAGAAATATGAATCAATGCATCATTTTTTAACCCTATGTCAACAAATGCTCCAAATTTTGCCACATTTCTCACAGTTCCTTCCAGAATCATTCCTTCTGTCAAGTCATCCATGTTCAAAATATCCGAACGTAAAAGCGGTTTTTCAAATTCATCACGGGGATCACGTCTGTCCTTTAACAGCGCCTCATATACATCCTTCGCTGTTTCCCTTCCAAAATCATTTTCCTTAATAATTTTTTCTAAGTCTATTTTCTGCAATTTTTGTCTTACAACATCCAAATCTTCTTTTAAGTCCTCAACTTTACAGCTAGCTTCCTTCAAGATAATTTCTGCAATGTGATATGATTCTGGATGGATAATCGTGTTATCAAGCGGATTTTCACTGTCAGGCACAACAACAAATCCTGCCATCTGCTCAAATGCCTTATCTCCCAGCCCTTTTACTTTTTTAAGCTGTTTTCTGTCCTTAAAATCACCATTTTCGTGTCTATAATCCACAAGATTTTTTGCCACATTCTTCTTAATTCCAGAAACAAAACTTAATAATGCCCATGAAGCTGTATTTATATTGACTCCTACGTTATTTACTACATGCTCAATTGTCTGCTCCAAAGTTTCATTTAGCTTTTTCTGATTTACATCATGCTGATACATTCCCACTCCAATTGATTTTGGATCAATTTTTACAAGTTCTGCCATTGGATCCTGAATTCTTCTTGCAATAGAAATCGCACCTCTTGCCGTAACATCCAGATCAGGAAATTCCTCAATAGCCAATTTTGATGCAGAATAAATTGAAGCTCCAGCCTCATTTGCAATCAGATACGAAACCTTTTTCTTAGCCTCCTTTATCACATCCGCAACAAATGCCTCCGTTTCTCTTGAAGCCGTCCCATTTCCAATTGCGATAATATCTACGTCATATTTTGCTATATAATCCAATATTTTTTTCTTTGCAGTCGCAAGCTGCCTTTCATTATGCACTCCATCCACAAGGAAAAGTACGTCATTTGTTTCATAAAATCCGTCTTTATTGATAATTACCATCTTACAGCCCGTTCTGTATCCTGGATCCAATCCCATAAGCGTTTTTTTCGATAGAGGCGGTTGTAATAGCAGTTTTTCCAGATTTTCAGAAAAAATATTGATCGCTTCTTCTTCCGCTTTTTCTGTATAAATATTTCTCACTTCATTCTTTATGGATGGATAAGCCAGTCTGTCCATCGAATCTTTTATAACTTCCTTAAAAAATTCAGTTAAATTTTTATTTTCAAAAGTATTCAGAATAAAGTTTGTTATAACTTCTTCTGTTTTTTCATCAATATCAATGTCGACTTTCAATATCTTTTCCTTTTCTCCACGATTTAACGCAAGAATCCTATTTGAAGCGCTTCTCCCAATCTGTTCCGAATATTCATAATAATCCTGATAAACACCTTTTTCATCATTTTCTTTATTTTTCTCAATAACTTTAGAAGTCAAAATTCCAAATTTTGCAATTTTATCCCTTAAGAACTCCCTGATTTTAATATTTTCCGAAATATCCTGAGCGATAATCAAGTGAACTCCTTCAATTGCAGCCTTAACATCCGCCACTTCTTCCGTAACATACTTCTTGGCTTCTTTCTCCAGTTGCTCCATCGTAGTCCCTTTGGCTAACGCAAACTCTGAAAGAGGCTCCAACCCTTGATCTTTTGCAATATCCGCCTTTGTTTTTTTCTTTTTCTTATAAGGCAGGTACAGATCTTCCACTTCTTGCAGTTTTATCGCATTTACAATACTTTTATGCAATTCCTCAGTCAGTTTCCCTTGCTCCTCAATCAGCCTTATAACTTCCTCTTTCCTTTTTTCCAAATTTCTGTAATACGTAATTTTCTCAATTACATCCCGAATCTGCTCCTCATCCAGATTCCCCGTAACTTCCTTCCGATACCTAGCAATAAACGGCACAGTCGCCCCTTCATCAAAAAGTTTTATCGTATTTTCCACTTGCGGCACTTTAAAGTTCAGTTCTTTTGCCACACTAGCTACAATATCCAATGTCTTTCCTCCATTTACAGTTTGATTTTTTTATTTAAATTTACCAACATCTATTTTAGCATAATTTATAAAAAATAACCAGTTGAATAATTTTACCATTTGTGATATAATTTTTTTGTAAAATAAAGACAAAATTTAATGTCTGTATTAGTAAAAAATGGTGAAAAAAATACTCTATATCTTAAATTGATTAGGGTATTTTTTTATGTTATAATATTTTTGGGTTTCACCACCCTATACTGATACAGACTGGAGGTGAAATTATGATTCATCAGGATTTCATCATGTTTATCATCGCTGTTGTGATATTATATCTGATTTTCAGTAGATAAACATAAGACATAATTCCTCCAAATTTTGTTTTGCCCGCAGATTTATAGTGTCTGCGGGTTTTCAACTATAAAAAATTAATTTTAACAGTTAAACAAGAAATAATTTTATAAATTATACTAATCCCCATTTAAATAACAGATTTATTATAAACTTCTCTAATAAAGGATATAAACCCAATATTTTCAAATGATTTAAGATATAATTTTTATTTTTTAAACAGAATTTAGTATAAACTAATCCGTCGGAGCATTTTTCTGTGCTGGCAAAATTGTTTGAGCATAGTGAGTTTTTTGTCAGTGCAGGAAAATGTCGTAGACTAGCCATAGGTTATTTGTAGCAATGAGCAAGCCTACGAAAATAAAATAGAAAAAAATTGAATGATTATGAATTAACTATTGAAAATCCCATTATAAAAATTTATTCTCATTTTTAAACGGGGTTTAGTATTAGAAAGTAAGTTTATATTTTGTATAAAATTTTCTTTTTCTTTAAAAAAATTTCAAAATATGTATTGACTTACGGTAAATTATATTATATAATTATTTTAATCAAAAAACAGTATAAAAAAATTGTTGTTCTGAAAATAAATAAAAAGACTAACTATATAATGTCAAGTTTTTTTTTCAAAAAAAAACAAAAAATTTTTTTGAGGAATTTATTTAAATTTTTGCATAACAAAATAGGTAATTTAATAATTTAAATCACTTAAATGGTTAATTAATGATATTTTTAAAAAGTTCGTTTTTAGTTTGTAAATGGTAAATAACTCTGACTAATTTTTTAACAACGTGAGATATGGCAACATTAAAATGTTTACCTTGAGAACGTTTTCTGGCAAGATGTTCCTTAAATACAGGGCAGTAGATACTGGTTAGTCTTGCAGCATTGTATAAAGCGTAT
>NZ_AXVL01000035.1 GCF_000482505.1 Leptotrichia trevisanii DSM 22070 | reverse complement strand
ATTTATCTTTTACACATTGTTGCTTCTTCTATTCTTATCTCAATTGTCCTGCGACACATTTCGTATCGACAGGATATATATTATCATAATTAGATTTCTTTGTCAACTACTTTTTTTCATTTTATTTGGATTTTTTCATATTTTTATTCGTAGTCTGTTTTTTATTTCTTAGAAAGTGCTTATTATTTCTTGATTTTTAAACTATTGTTTCAATAAATTATTTTAGTTTATTTCAAGATATTTATTTAATATTTCAATGCTTTTTAAATTCTTTTTATTTTTGAATTTTTTGTAAAATTATTTTTATAGCTTCACTTATATCTTTTAACTGTATTAATTCATTGTCTGTTATCCATTTTGTAACATCAGTATTTGTATATCCTAAAGATTCCAAAGCTAGTTTTAAATCTTCCTTCATTAATAGTAATTTTGGATTTGAAGTATTTGATATTATTAATTTACTTGATGATATATCACTTATTTCTTCAATTGATTCTACTAAATCCAGTTTTTTTACTTTATCTTTTAAGTCTAAAATTATTTTTTGTGCTTTTTTTATTCCCAGCCCTGGAACTCTTGTAAAAATTTTTGATTCATTTTCATTTACAATGTCAATAATTTCTCGTGTATTAAAAGTTGATAATATGGCAATTCCAAGTTTAGGCCCTACACCGCTTATACTTATTAATGCTTTGAAAAGTTCCCTTTCATTTTGTGTTTTAAATCCATACAATGAAATATCATCTTCTTTTACATTTGTATGAATATATAATTTTTCAGGATTTCCAATATTATCTAATTTTTCAAATGTTTTTAAAGATACATGAATTTTATATGCTAAACCATTTATGTCTAGAGCTACATAATCAATTTTTTTTATTGTTAATTTCCCAGAAATATATTCAAACATTTATTTCCTTTCCTTTAAAATATTTTATAATTAATTTTATAGTATGATTATTTATTTTATAATTTTATCAATTCCACTTCATTAATATTTTCTTCTAAAAACATAATGCCAATTTCTTTAAATTTTTCCCGTCCATCTGTTACATAGTATTTTACCTCTTCATTTTTTCTGGCATCATTCTTTAGAAATTCATTTTTTTGCAAAATATTTTTTAAATCTAGAGCCGTTTCTTTTGCTGGATCCACTATTTTTATAGCTGGATAAATTTGGCTGATAGCATCTTTTAATAGTGGATAATGAGTACATCCTAATATTAATGTGTCAATTTCCCCTTCAAAATCATCAAGATATGTTTTTATTATTTGATTTACTAATTTTCCGCTTAAAATTCCTTCTTCCACTGCAGGCACAAAAAGTGGGCATGCTTTCTGAAGAACTTCTGCCTTTGTGTTGAAAAGTTTTATTTCTTCTTCATATTTTCCTGATTTTATCGTCGCTTTTGTTCCTATAACTCCAATTTTCCCATTTTGTGTAGTATTTATTGCCGTTCTTGCACCTGCTTCAATTACTCCTATAATTGGAATTTTAAATATTTCTTTTAACTCGTTTAAAGCTAAGGCTGTCGCTGTATTACAAGCCACTACAATAGCACTTACATTTTTTTCTAACAAAAATTCAACTATTTCTTTTGAATATCGGATAATTAGTTCCTTTGTCTTTTCTCCATATGGGACTCTTGCGGTATCCCCAAGATAATATATTTTTTCACTTGGCAGAACTTTTCTAATTTCCTTTAATACTGTCAGTCCTCCAATTCCAGAGTCAAATACACCAATTGACATTTTACTTCCTTGTATAATATAGTTACATTATACAAGCTCCTTTCTTTAAATTTTTTATATTGATTATATATTTTTTATTTATATAATATACTTAATTAGATAGAGTGACATCGGTTTTTCCTTGTTGTTTTAACTTCGTTAGAAAGAGTGATGCCTCTTCTGATAAAGTATTTACGGATTAGTTAGATGGTGACGCTTCCTGTGTACTTCAGATTTTGAAAAAGTTTTAAGGAATATTACCTTAAAAAAAATCTGCAACTATTAAATTAAACAGTCTTAAACAAATATCCCAATCTTCTTTTGGAGTTAAATTTGCCCTTAGTTCCTACTCTATACAGATTAAATGCTTAATTGAACAGATTAAGGTAATCGAAGATCAGGCAAAACTCATTGAGAATGAAATAGAATCAATTGTAAAAAACCTGAATACACCAATTTTTACAATATCTGGCATAGGCTATGTAACAGGAGCTGTCATACTCGCTGAACTAGGCGATCCAGTGATAAGAAAATAGTCGCTTATGCTGGTTTAGATGCAACTGTTAATTAGTCTTTCTACACAATTGTTATTTCTAAAATTATTAATTAAGCAATAAAATTGAGCCGTTAAAAAACAGCTCTTTTTTACTTTAATTTACTTTATTTCATAATTAATTCTCCGCTGTAGGTTAATGTTCCATCAGTTGCAACATATGTACCTACAACTTTTCCAACACTTTTTTTAGTGATTCCTGAATTTAAATTTACTGTGTAATTTAAGTTAGGACGTTGAGTAGCCGTTATTTCAACATCTTTGGTTGGATATAAGTTGTATTTATTACTTCCTATTGTTGCTGTTGCTACCACATCACTTTTACTTATAATTTTCATTTTTTTAGCTGAATTTTCATTGTTATTCTTTCTAAAAATCATATTGAAGAATTGTTCTATTTTATTAACTTTTTGTGTATTTCCATTATTTTCAGTATTGTAATTATTATTAGCAGCTGTGTTATTATTAGTAGTGTAATTAGTATTAGTATTAGTATTAGTATTAGTATTTGCATTTGTTTTTCTTGCATAGCCATTTGCATAATAATCATTTATTTCTTTTGTTCCTATTGCATTTCTGTCTTTGGCCCTGTTTGAACCTAAAATGATAGCAATCATTCTATCATTTCCCCTATTTGCCGTTAAAACAATGTTAGAACCTGCTGCATTGTGATAACCTGTTTTTATTCCATCTACTCCAAGCACATTTCCTAAAAGCGTATTTGTTGAAGTTACTTTTGTATTTCCATTATCTACATAATCAGTTTTATTTTTTGAAAAGTTTAGATATTCACTGTAATCTTTTAATGTTATCTGAGCCAGCTTGTACAAGTCACGTGCATTTCCCTGATCCATACATGAACCTGTATAGCTAGGTGGCAATCCGTTTGGAGAACAATATCTAAGTGAATTTAATCCATAACTTCTGGCCTTTTCATTCATTGAACGTACAAAATTTGAAACATCTCCTCCAACATATTCAGCAAGAGCATAGGCTGCATTATTTGACGATTTAATAATTGTTGCTTTTAATAGATCCCTTACTGTATACTGCTTTCCAGCCGTTAATTTTATTCCGTATGGAACTGATGCGGCTTTAGATGAAACTGTTACTTTATCATCATATGAAATCTGCCCACTTTTTATTTTATCCAGCGTCAATATTGATGTCATAATTTTAGTAACCGATGCTAATGGACGAACTGCTGAACTGTTGTCTTCCTTTATAATATTTCCATTGACATCTCCAATTAACAATGCTTTATAATCGTGATAATCTTCCCCTTTGGCAAATGAAAATGCTGATACAGCTAAAAACGCCATAAAAAATATTATTTTTTTACTTTTTTTTCCAATTTTTACTTTTTTTCCCATTTTACTTTTCTTTCCTCTTTTCATATCTAATAATTTTTTCTAAAGGATATTATAACATTTTCTTATTAGTTTTTCATTTGTAAATTTCTTGATAAAACTTGTTTAACTCAATTTATTATGCTTTTCAAGTATTCCTGATTATATAAAATAAATATTTATTATTTGTATTATTAACCTGTGAAACTGCTCGAACTCCTTTAATATCATATTATTAATAAAAATATCCTTAGACTCCTTATAGAATAATCATACCTTTTGAATTCTGTTTTAAAGTGATTTTATTATACATTTAGCAAAAATAGTTAATTATATTGATATAAAATTTAAGTAATAATTTAGAAGATTTTACTATGAAAATTAAAAAAAATTAACCATTATTTTTTATATAGCAATTTGAACTCATTACAAAATTTAAAAGTATTTTTCTAGAAAATATGATATAATTATAAAAAATATAAATTCAAAAAAGGAAAGATTAAAAATGAATAAACTAAATTGGAAAAGAATTTATGAAAAAACGAAAGAAACTGATGGCTTTAGAGTATTTGTAGACAGGTTATGGGCAAGGGGGATAAAAAAAGAAGATATCAAAATTGATTACTGGGCAAAGGAAATTACGCCTACAAAGGAGCTTAGGGAAGATTACCACAAAGGAAAAATTGATTTTGAAACGTTTGCAGCAGGATATTTGAATGAATTAGAAAAAAATCCTGATTTTGATAAGTTTTTACAAAAAATAAAAATTGAACTAATTTCAAGGAATGTTACAATGGTTTTTGCAAGCAGAACTCCTGAAACTAGTCATATTCCGATTTTGAAAAAGTATTTGGAAAATAAGTTATAAAAAGAGGAGAAAGAAATGATTGCAACATTATGTTATCTTGAAAAGGATAATAAATATTTGATGTTATACAGAAATAAAAAAGAAATTGATATAAATAAGGGTAAATGGATTGGCGTAGGTGGAAAGCTGGAAACAGGAGAAACGCCCGAGCAATGTTTGATGAGAGAAGTATTTGAAGAAACAGGATACAAACTGAATAATTATAAATACAAAGGGCTGGTAATTTTTAACTATAATGAAGATGAGCCTTTATTTATGTATGTTTATACAAGTTCTGACTTTACTGGGATAGAAAAAGAATGTGATGAAGGAGATTTGAAATGGATTCCAAAAAATGAAATTTTGGATTTGGAATTGTGGGAAGGTGATAAAATATTTTTGAAATTATTGTTTAAAAATTTCCCATTCTTTTATTTGACTTTAAATTACGAAAATGACAATTTAATTAGCTCAAAGTTGGAATTCAAGAAACAATATAGCTGTTTTGAAGTTTTTGTACCAGAAAATTATGTGGAAAAGATTGTGGAAAACTTGCAAAAATATTCGCTTTTGACGGAAGGATTTTATGCAGATGTATATTCTACAGCTGATGTAACTGGACATTGGAAAACGTTGGAAGGTGGAAGTCCTTTTGACGGGGAAGTTGGAAAAGCAAGTGTTGCCAACGAAAAAATAATAAGATTCAGAGTTAAAAGGAATTTTGAAGAATTGGCATATTATTTGGTAAAAGAAGTTCACCCTTATGAAACGGCAGTAATTAATGTGTTTAGGATGGAAGTTTAGAAAATTTTTCAAAAAAGAAAAAAACAGAAAGGAAGATTAGTTATGAAAAAAATAATTTATACAATTACAGTTTTTTTAACAATGTGTTTTGGCCTGAATGCGTATACTTTGAGGGAAAATGTTAAGGAAACGCTTTCAAAAAGAGGAGTGAAGCAAAATATAATTGATGAAACATCTGATTTTTTGTTAGATTCAAGAGGTGAAATGTCGATTATTCCACAGCAAGATGAAATTGACAGTTTGATTGCCAAAGCAGAAATGCTGTTGAAAAAAGACAGAAATAATATCGTGGTTAAACAATATTTATCGACAATGTATTTGAAAAAAGGTGGAAATAAGAATACTTTAAAGGCACAAAAAATAAACGAAGAAAACTTAAAAGATAAAGGAATTACCGATTTTGAAAGATGGAGCGTAACAGGATTATATTATTATCAAATTGGAGAAAAGAAAAAAGCTCAAACATATTTTAACAAAATTAAAGAAAAATACAAGGATAAACCTGCTGTTTATAATTTAAATAGTAACGATGGATATAGATATGTTAAAAGACAGCAAAGATTTTAATGAATTTATGGTAAATACGGCAACTAATGAAAAAAAGATGACAAAAATGCAGGAAATAGCTAAAAAACAAGTTGAAAAAATAAAGATTGTTAAAGATTTCTTTCAGACAGAAGAAAACAAAAGAGAATTTGGTGTTGTAGATGAGTTAGTCTATTCTTTTGACTTGTTATTAAATCTTTCAAAAATTAACGAGATAATGCAAAAAGATTTGAAACAGGCAGGAGGATTTAAGACAAAAACTGTAAAAGAGGCAACTGATTATTATTTAAAAAATGTTGCGAATAATGAAAAAATGACAGAAGATTCAATAAAATACAGTATCATATTAGAAAATATGTATTTAAGAATAATATCAACATTGGTATCAGCTGACGAAAAAGAAAGTACAGATTTTTCAAATAAACTAGAAAAAAGTAAACTTTATGAAATAATGAAAAAACTGGAGGAATAATCATAAAAAAGTGATTTTAAAATCAAATGAGAAAAGGGAGAAAAAATGAGAACAGCAATTTACTGTGTGAGTAAAAATGGGTACGAAACTTGTCTGAAAATAAAAGAAAATGTTTACAATGACTTACATATCTATGTTTCAGAAAGAGTGGCTAATTTACTTAATCTTGAAAGTGAAAATAACAAAAATTTGTTTGTAATAAACGAAAGAATGCCGATTTTGCTGGAAAAAACATTTAATGAATATGATTTACATATATTTGTTGCGGCAACTGGGGCAGTTGTGAGAATTATTGACGGAAAATTCAAGAGTAAAGATACTGATCCTGCGGTAATTACTGTTGATGATCATGCCAATTTTGTTATTTCATTACTTTCAGGACATCTTGGAGGGGCAAATGAAGAATGTAAAAAAATTGCTGATGGAATTGGAGCTATTCCTGTGATTACTACGGCGTCTGATGTTGGTGGAAAAATAGCAGTCGATATGCTGTCACAGAAAATTAAGGCAAAATTGGAAGATTTGGATGGAGCAAAAAAAATAACTTCATTAATTGTGAATGGAGAAAATGTAAGTCTGCATTTACCCAAAAATATTGTAGATATTAATGAAAATAGTGCAGGAGCGATAATTGTGTCAAATCGAAAAAATATTGAAATTTCCAAAATTGTTCCGCAAAATATTTTTATTGGAATTGGCTGCAGGAGAGGAGTTAGCAAGGAACACATTATAGAAAAATTAAAATATGCAATGGAGAAATGGAATTTAGAGCTTTCTGCCATAAAAATGGTAGCATCCGCTTGGGTAAAATTAGATGAAACAGGACTTCTTGAGGCAATGGAGGAACTTAGAATCCCAATTAAATTCTTTGGTAAGGAAGATATTTTGAAAATGGAAGATTTGATTGAGGAAAAATCAGAATATGTGAAAAAAACTATTGGAGTTTACGGGGTTTCTGAGCCTTGTGCATTTTTAGCTGCAAGAGGGAAAGGGAAATTTTTAGCAAAGAAAATAAAACTGGATGGGATGACGTTGTCGATTTTTGAGGAGGAAATGTAAAAATGGAAATATACAAATTGTCATTTATGGCGATAGTGTTATTTATGATACATGAATTTGAAGAAATTATTTTTATAAAAAAATTTATAGAGAAAAATAAGATAGTAAAACATATGAAAAATGAATTATTCTTAAAGAAAAAAGAAAATTATCCATCAACAGAAACAATTTCATTAATGATTGCTGAAGAATTTATAATTTCTTCAATATTACTCTTTACAGCAAGTGAGTTTAATATATATGAAATAGTGCTGTCATTATTTATTGTATATATTGTCCATTTAATACCGCATATGTATGATGCAGTTAAATATAGAAAATTTTCTCCAGGCAGTCGGACTTCTTTTGTAATTTTTCCTTTGGGAATTTTAATAATCTGGAATATTATTTTAAATACAGAAATTAATTTATTTATTTTAATTTTGTGTGTTGTAATAATTGGATTTTTGCTAATTTCAAATTTACTGTTCTTACATAGAACCAGCAGAAAAATTAACAAGTACCTGTCAAAATAAAAAGTGATATTTACACTTAAAATTTATTAAGAGAAAAGAGTAATAAAATAAAAAAATTTTAATTATAAAAATGAAGAAAAATAAATAAACTTGAAGCATTAAAAATTAATTTTTTTAGCGAAATAATAAAATTCAAAAGGAGATCAACTATGAACAAAATTGGAAAAATCTACGTGGTAGGAATTGGGCCGGGAAAAAAGGCTGATATGACTTTTAGAGCTTATGAGTCGATGGAAAAAAGTGATATAATTGTTGGGTATAAGACTTATACTGACTTAATTAAAGAATATTTTCCAAATACGGAAATAAAAAGTTCAAGTATGATGAAGGAAGTTGATAGATGTATAGAAGTTCTGGAACTGGCAAAAGCTGGAAAAAATGTGGCTTTAATCAGTAGTGGAGATGCTGGCGTGTATGGAATGGCTGGAATTATGTACGAAGTTATTGATAAAAATGATGATGTGGATATAGAAGTAATTGCTGGAGTTACAGCAACAAATGCCGCAGCTGCAATCGTAGGAGCTCCAATTATGCACGACTATGTAACAATCAGCCTAAGCAACCTTCTAACAGACTGGGAACTAATAAAAAAACGTTTAGAATTAGCAGCACAAGGCGATTTCATCGTAAGCTTATACAATCCAAAAAGTAAAGGAAGAACAACACAAATCGTAGAAGCACAGCAAATTATGTTAAAACATAAATCAAAAGACACTCCAGTAGCAATCGTAAGAAACGCTGGACGTGAAAATGAAGAGCATGAAATCACAACACTTGAAAAAATGCTTGATTCTGAAATAAATATGCTTACAATTGTCTTAATTGGAAATTCAAACACATTTGTAAAAAAATGGAAAATGATTACACCTAGAGGGTATGAGAAAAAATATGAATATTAGTATGAAATAGTGAAAATTAATAAAAAACATCAAAAAATCATCTACAAAATTAATTTACGTTCTAAAATCAAGAAAAATAAAATAATTGGACTATCTAAACTGTAAAATTGTTAAATAGTCCTTTTTTATTATTATAGTCAATCCACTTAAAAAATGGAATAAAAATCCATAAAAACCAATAAATCGTGTTTTAAACTAGAAGTGATATATATTATTTTTTTCTATAACCAAAAGTTAAGATTAACTAAAATTTGAATAAAATTAAGTAAAACTTCAAGACTTTACTATACTAATTTCTCACAAGAGTTACATTTATTACAGCATACAAGTTTTTTGCATCTTTTTCAAATTTTACGCTGTATCTGTACCCTTTTTCAGTTTTTTCCATATTTTCAGGCAATTTATCCAATTCAAGCCCATTTTCAGTATTAATAAGGATAACTTTTAAATTTCTTATATTTTTTGAAGGTTTATTTTGGAAAACTACACTTATATCAAGGTTAATTGGTTTATTTTTTTCAGCCAGTATTTTTTCCTTTTCAGTTTCAGATATATCTGTAACTTTTGGAGAAATTTTTACGATTTCAGGTTTTTCTGGAGCAACTCCTTCACTGTTTGTGAGAATTAGCATTTTATCATTTTGTCTAGCTGTATTTGATATTTCAAATATAATTTTTTCAAAATTCTTAATATCCTTCACTTTAACATTTTTTGCCTTCAAATCAAGTGTATTTCCAGTTATCACGTCAATAGGTGCAGGTTTATTGTCTTTCACATTTACATTACGGCTTCCTCTTCCTCCAAACAATATGCTCTCTTTACCAAATGATACGGAATTACCTTCTATTACAATTTTATTATTAATGGCAGAACCTCTATGGCTATAACCACCATAAACATTACCGCCTATTTTTGAACTTCCTTTTATTGTTATCATATTACCGCTTACTACTGAACTTTGTCCAGCACCACCATAAACACTCCCCCCTCTTATTGTCTTCACTCCATCTTTTTCCCAATATCCATTTGTTGCAAGAACACCACCATTAATAATTACATGATTATTTTTTATTTCAGTAAATTTATTATTCTCGTCTTCTGCTGCTCCAAACACACGTTCAAGAGGTTTTCCGCCTGAATTAATGTAAATAGTATTTCCTTCAAAACTTGAAGAAATACCCAAAGAATTTTCCAGCTTTACAAATCCTAATGTTTGATTAGATTTTTTATCTTTTGGATATGTCATCGTTTCCTTTGCAATAAGATTTATACTCAACATCGCAATCCCTGCTAAAATAATTAATCCTTTCTTTAATTGACTTTCCATTTTCATAATGTCCTCCTAGAAATAAAATATTTTTCAAAATTAAACTTTGAATTTAAACAATTTAATTTAAATACATTTTACTCCTTATTAATTTGATTGTCAATTATTAAGTGAATCAAATTATTTTGATGATACATAAATATCAAATATTTTCCCAAAAAAACATATATATTTGAACTTTTTTAATATATTGGATATAACTAAAATTTGAATAGAATGATTATAACTTTAAAGTTTGATTTTAAAGTGATTTTACTGTAAATTATTAAATCATTCCTCTCATTAATTTTTTTTATTTCTTTTTAAACCAGTCAAACACTCTTTTTAGCGACAATACAGGTTTATTTCTTACAATTTTTTCATTTCCAAGAAAATCACGCATTGTCTTTAACGTTTTTCCAGCATTTTTTACAACAAAATTATACGAGCCAGCACTTTTTGTATCTATAAAAAATCCACGAATATATTTATCTTTTAAAAAGATTTGGGCCCTCACTCTCACAATTTCTCCCCAAGGAATCTGAATATAATCTTCAGGATTACGGTTATTATAGAATTCAAAGGCTTTGTCCCCCACAAGTATATTTCCATTTTTGTTTCCAAACATTCCCGATAAAGAATTTGCCTTTGTTGTGAATAATACTTTTGTATTCATTGAAATAGCCAATTTTATTCCTCATTTCTTTAACTCAAATTTACATATAAAATTAGAAAAAAGTTGGCTTTTTAGTTCCAACTTCTTTCTTTTACATAACTTCTCCAATTATTTAAAATTGAATTTCTAGTAGTCATTCTTTATTTTTAGAATATTCCAACTAAATGTCCTAAAATTCCCACTGCAAATAATCCAAAGATAATTAAAATTGGACTAACTTTTTTCTTAAGTAGCCACATACATAAGAACGTTAATAATAAAGCTGCTAATCCTGGTACTAATTGATTTAAGTTATCTTGTAAAGTGGTTACTTTTTCTGGTGTAAGCGAAACCCCACTTGCAAGATCTCCTAAAATTTTCTGTAATTGTTCACCATTTACAGCTTCTTTTGGAAATTCAACATAGGCACCCTTTGATAAAGGAACTTTTGATACAATCATTGGGAAATTAATTGAAGTCCAACGTTGAACCAAGATTCCCATAACGAACATTCCTAAAATTGATGCACCTTTTGTAATAGTTTGTAACAAACCACCTGATAAATCTTTTGTAATTTCTGCTCCTTTTTGATAACCAAATTCTTGAGTATACCATAAGAAAGCCATACGGATTGCATTCCAAAAAATGAAAAAGAACAACGGTGCAACAACTGAACCACTTGTTGCAAGTGAGGCTGCAATCGCTCCTAAAATTGGACGTACTGTAAACCAGAATACAGGATCTCCAATTCCAGCAAGTGGCCCCATCATTCCAACTTTTACCCCTTGAATAGCTGCATCATCAACTGGAGCCCCGTTAGCTCTTTCTTCTTCTAAAGCAAGAGTTACTCCTAAAATTGGTGCAGCAATGTATGGGTGAGTATTAAAGAACTCCAAATGTCTTTTTAATGCCGCTGAAGCATCATCTTTATTTGGATATAATTTTTTCAATGCAGGAATTATAGCATAAGCCCATCCTCCATTTTGCATACGTTCATAGTTCCAAGAACCTTGAAGAAATTGTGAACGTAACATTATACTAAAACGTTCTGATTTTTCTAATTTTATTTTATTCTTTTCTGCCATTTCCTATTCCTCCCTTATATTAATAGTCATTTAAAATGTCACCTAACGGATCTCCAGAAGAAGCTGAACCTCCATCTCCGCCACCGTTACCTTTGTTATTTGTAACATTTAAGTAAATAATAGCTGCACACACACCGATAATTCCTGTTGCAATCAATGTAAGTTGATTTACTGGTGCTAATGCAAAACCTAGGAAGAAGAATGGCCATACTTCTTTATTTGCCATCAAATTGATAACCATTGCATATCCCACTGCTACAACGAATCCACCACCGATAGTCATTCCTTCAGTAAACCATGCTGGTAATGAACCTAATGCACCTTGAATAATTTCAGAAGGTATAAATAAAAGTAATCCTGCTGGAATTGCAATACGTAAACCTTGACAAGCAAGGGCTACCATATGCCATAATTCCACACCTTTGAAATTACCTTTTTCCGCTTCCCTATCAGCTTGGTGAACAATAACCACTGATAAAGTACGAACAACCATAGTTAAAACTAAACCAACTGTAGCTAGTGTAATTGCTGCCGCAATCGCAACGTTACGTCCGTCAGGAGTAAAATTACCTGCTTTAACAAAAATAATAGCTGAAGCTACAGAGGCAAGAGCCGCATCTGGAGCAACTGCCGCTCCTATATTAGCCCAACCTAGAGCAATTAACTGTAATGCTCCTCCTAAAATAATACATTCTCCAATACGTCCTGTAGCAACCCCAACTAATGAACAAGCAATAATTGGCTGATGGAATTGGAACTGATCTAGGATTCCTTCCATTCCTGCTAGAAATGCGACGATTAATATTAAAATAATTGATAAAATATTAAAATCCATAATAACCTCCTAAAATTAAAGTTTTAATCCTTCATTTTGTTTTTCTGAAATTAGTTTAAATAAGTCTGCTCTCTTGTCAGCAGCAACTTTTCTTACATCAAATTGAACACCTAAATCTCTAAGTTTCTTGTAAGTGTCAACATCGTTCTGATCCATTGAAAGTACATTATTTACCATAATTTTTCCAACAGTATGTGCCATTGATCCCACATTTAGCTCTTTAATGTCCACACCTTTTTCAATTACATAAAGTGCATCCTGAGGATTTTCAAATAGTAATAACGCTTTTGTATTTCCAAATCTTGGATCTTTTGAAACTTCTACTAATTTGTCAAGCGGAATAACGTGTGCACGTACACCTGGAGGTGCTGCCTGTTCGATTAGTTTTTTACGTAATTCATCTTTTGAAACTGTGTCTGAAACTACGATTATTCTATTTGGATTTGTTGCTTTTGTCCAGCTTGTTGCAACTTGTCCGTGTAACAGACGTGTGTCAATACGGGCTAGAACAAATTTTATTTTTCCATCTCCGATAACTGTTCCTTCTGGAATTGCTCCTTTTGGCATGTCATCATTAGCTGCTGCTTTTGCTACCGCTTCTTTAGGCTGTAATTCTTCAGGACGAACCTTAACTTGATCTCTTCCTTCTGGAACAATAGCTTTCGCTACTTCATGAGCTGTATTTAAATCTTCTCTTTCTGATAAAGCTGCTAAAAGCATTGGCAAGTTAAGTCCTGCTACAATTGCTCTTTTTTCAGGTGCTTCTTCAAAGAAACGATTTGATTGGTTGAAAGGGCTTCCTCCCCATAAGTCAACTAAAAATAGAACTTCTTCAGTTCCTAGTTTAGCAATGGCATCTTGAATTTTTTTATATAAGTCATCTGGTCCTTCACTTGGCATAAATACAACTGATTCCAGCAATTCCGCCTCACCTAGAATCATTGAAGCCGACTGCTTTATACCAGCCGCAAATTCACCATGACTTGCAACGATAATTCCTACCATTTTGAACCTCCTTTTAAATAAAATTTATTTTTTTGTTTTCACTTTGATAAAATTTTAACATCTTTAATTATCACTAAGAGTTATTTTACTAAAATTAAAAGTGAACAACTTCATATTATGAGTGTACCACATTTTTTTAGATTTGCAAGTATTTTATAAGAAATTTATAAAAAAAAATTAATGAGTATTGATTTTTAGTACATTTTTTGATATTTTATAATATTGAAATAAATATAATTTAACATTTAAAACAATTTTTGTTTATACAATTATAATTTCAAATTTTGATTTTTTTTACAGCTTCAATAATTTTATAATATTTTCTCCAAGCATTTTATCTGTCACTTCTTTGGATGGACTTAAATATTCTATCATTTGTCTAGCCAGAAATGAATTGCCATAAGGAAAATCAAAACTAAACAGACATTTTTATTACTTCCACCAAATCAGAAATATCTTTTTTCAGTTGCTTTTCATTTGCTTCAAGAGAATTTTCTCCCTCTAAAATTTTAAATAAAATTTACATTTTATTTTTAAACTCATCTAATATTTTGGCTTTTTCAGGATGTGGCGTCGTTGTAAAAAGTATTGCCTTGTCTACTCCTGCCTTATCCATTTTTCTATTTGCAATTCAGTTGGCAACATTAAGTATTCATGACTATCTATTATCATATTTATTCACCCTTTCGTTCAATTATTACTTTTGATATAATAAAGTGTAACATACCTTTATAATTGGTACAATTTAATATAAAGTATCTTTTTTGATATTTTTTAAGAAATATGTCAAAAACAAAATCAGCTTCAAATATATGCCCAATGAAGCTGGGAATAAATATACCAAGTGGAAAATGGAATTTAAAAATTTTATGAAACTTATATAATAAAAAAAATTATTTATGCCGAAGTCCGCCAAAAGTTGAATATTCTTTAACTGAAATAGTCAACTCCATTGAACTTGTATTAAAGGTTTTGTGCAGCTGGGGAAAAGAATATTCAGAATCGATTAATAACCATAATTCAGTTTAAATCATAATACCTAAAAATGAATTTCATATATTAAAAACAAGTATTTGATATAAATAAAGTAAAGCAGGAACTTCTCTAAAAACCAAAGTTTCCCTACCTTTTTATTTATTTCCTTTAGCTTTTTTTAAAGAGAAAAAAACTTGCATTATTTTTTAAAAAGGTATAAAATTAGTTTGGTAATTAAAATGTTCGGTTTTCACAGTATTTACTACACTTTTGGAATTATTTCAAAGTGTATTTCAGAATTATTTTGAATATATATGAAAGTTCTTCAATCTAAAATTAATAAAATTACATAATATTGAATTTAGCTTTAAAATAATTTTTATATAATATATTTTTGAAAATCGGAAAATCAATAAATATTACATAATAATGAGAGGAGATGAACCAAAATGACTTTAGTGGAAGGAAAAGTTGGAGAGAAATTTTTGTTAAAAGATATTGATGAGAGGAAATTGGACACACGTTTATTGAGTCTTGGGGTTTGTAGAGGAGATGCCTGTACAATCGAAAATATTGCCAATGGAAATATTCTCATAAAAACAGTGGAAACTAAAATCGTAATTAGTACAAATTTAGCAAATCACATTCAAATTGAGGTGGTAAAATGATAAATGTAGCATTTGTTGGAAATCCCAACGTAGGAAAAACCGCCCTGATTAACCAAATCTCGCATGCAAGTTTAAAGATAGGAAACTGGCCGGGTGTAACAATAGAAAAAAAAGAAGTTTCTTTTAAGATAGGCAATGAAGATATAAAACTTATCGATTTGCCGGGAATTTACAATTTGTCAATAAATACTCCTGAAGAACGTGTTTCAAGAGATTTTTTGCTAAATGAAAAAGTTGATGTGATAATTAATGTTATGGATTCAACATCACTTGAGAAAAATATTTACTTAACTGCATTATTAAAGGAACTTGGTATCCCAATCGTTATGGCACTTAACTTTGAGGATGAATTTAAAAGAATCGGCTATGAGCTGGATGTGGAAAGATTTCAAAAGCAACTTGGTATCCCAGTAGTCTTCACAAGCGGAAAATCTGGGCATGGTGTAGATAAACTTATGGAAAAGGTAGTCGAAATTTCAAAACAGAGTCCATTAGAAAACAACCAGCATAGACTTCTGTTTGACAAGGAAATTGAAAGTAATATCGAAAATTTAAAAAACAAACTGAAAAATGAGAAATCTTATGAAAAAGTGCTGAAAAGATATCTTGTTGACTGGCTTGTAATCAAAATTCTAGAAAATGATACAAATATATTGGCAATAGTAAAAAATGAATTTGGAATTGACTTATCAAGCATTGGAAACACCGAGAAAAAGAATCTTGAAGAACATTATGGAATTGTACCTGAAGATGTACTGGCAAGAGCAAGATATGGAATTGTACGTGGAATTATTTCAGCAAATTTAAAAAGAGGTACTGGAAATAAATTTGCATTGACGGATAAAATTGATAAAATACTTTTAAATAAATTTTTTGGTGGACTTGCCTTTCTTGCTATAATTTATGCAGTGTTTGTCGTTGTATTTGATGGAAGCTCACCATTTATTGACTGGATTGATGGATTTTTCAGTGATTTTGTCATAAAATATGTAGGACATGCCATTGAAGGTGTACCAGACTGGTTAAGCAGTTTCGTGCTGGACGGAATTTTAGCAGGTGTCGGTTCAGTTCTTACATTTGTACCACTTATGTTCTTTATCTACTTTTTTATGGCGATTCTTGAAGAAAGTGGATACATGGCACGTGTAGCATTTATTCTGAATAAGATAATGACAAAGGTTGGACTTTCTGGAAAAGCATTTATTCCAATGCTAATCGGATTTGGATGTACAGTCCCTGCGATTTATTCAACAAGAACGCTGGAAGATGAGAAAACAAGAAGGCTGACAGGAGTTATTGCTACATTTATGTCTTGTGGTGCAAGACTTCCAGTTTATTCATTGCTTGCAGCGGCATTTTTTAGTAAACAGGCGGCCTTAGTTGTCGTTTCAATTTATCTCTTTGGAGTATTTATGGCTCTTTTCGTAGCATTTGTATTAAAAAGATTTAATTACTTCAAGGGAAATAATACAGAATTGTTGATAGAGTTGCCTCCATACAGATTACCGAGTGCAAAAGTTGTATGGAACAATATGAAAGTAAAAACTTTTGCCTATGTAAAAAAAGCAACTACAGTAATTTTAGGAATTTTACTAATTATCTGGTTTTTCCAATATTTCCCAAATAAAGGGGATGCCGAAAATTCTTACTTAGGACAGGCAGCAAAAGTTGTACAGCCTGTATTCAAGCCAACTGGTTTTGGTGACAGATGGGAACCTGTGGCTTCCATTGTACCAAGTATCATAGCAAAGGAAACTGTCGTAGGATTTTTAGGACAAATTTTATTATCGCAGGAAGAAGATGAAAAACAGGAATATAATTTCATGGCTGATTTAAAGGATCAAGGAGTTGCATTGGGAGGTGCCGTGGTTGATTCACTAAAATCACTGGGACATGTTGCAACATTCAAAATTTCAACATTGGAAATGAAAAATCAGGAAGAGCTTGATGAAGATGCAGGAGGAAATATTGTTCCAGCAATCAGAAATCTATGGAATGACAAATACGGCCCAATAAGAGCCTATTCATTTATGTTATATGTTCTCCTTGTTGTACCATGTGCCGTGGCAATGGGAGCATTGAAACAGGAATTTGGATGGAAATTACTGGTATTTCAAGTATCAATGTTACTGATTTTACCTTACGTTGTATCAATATTATTCTTTAATGTTGCACGATTATTTATATAATTTTAGAATTATTAAATTACAGTGATTTAAATACATAATTTGACTAAAATATAATTTTAAAATAATTTTGCCAAATAAAATTTATTATTAACCAAATAATTTTTGAAAGGAAGTACGAACATGGGAAAAACAATCATTGTTGGCATAATCGCAGTCGCAATTGTAATCACAGTTTTTAGAAAAATATACAAAGATTATAAGAAAAATAAAAATTTTTGTGGTACAGATTGTTGTAGCTGTTCAGGTGTTTCAACCTGCAATTTACACAATAAAACCGAAAACCATAACAAATAATATAATTCAAATATTTTTCTCAAACAAACCAAAAACAAAGAAAATAAAAATTTTATTATAAGATTTATCCTGTATAATCATATCTGACCAATAGAAAAAGTGAAAACTTTTTTCTTCAAAACTCCTTTTTAAATATGCTATCACAAGGGTAGCATATTTTTTTATAGCTATTCTTCCTACTAAGACAAATAATACGGTATTTTGAGATAATTTTTTTAAAATTGTTAAAATTGCTATAATTTTACTATATCTTTTTAAAAGTTTGGAAAAATAACCATTTACCTTATGCGTTGGTTACCTGTTGGTTACCTTTTTTGATGTGTTCAAATTGAGATTTTTAGACTTTTAAATGATATTTTTATACTACATCCTTTAAAAAATCTATTTTGTTAATTGATTTTTTTAATTCCTGTTCATCTTCTTTTTTAACATAATAATCAATTGTTGTGTTTATACTTTCGTGTCCTAATATCTCTGTTATTTGAACTTCATTTAATTGATATTTACTCATAAAAGTTGCCAATGTTTTTCTGCAATCGTGAGTTTGATGTTTTTCTATTCCTAGTGCTTCAAGTGTTTCATTAAATTTCTCACGAAAATAATTTTCTCGTATTGGCTTATTTTCATTATTTTTTTTCTTAAATACCCAATTTTTATTGTAAAATAAATAATCTGTAGGACTGTTTTTATAGAGATTTTGTATAATTGGGTAAATATCATCACGAATCGGTATTTTTCTATTCATTCCTTTTTCTGTCTTATTTCCACCAAATATGATTCCATTTATCAAGTCAACATTCTCTTTTTTTAAATTAACAGCTTCTCCAATCCGCATTCCTGTATAAATCATAATTAAAATGTATTCTACCCAATCAATTTTAATATTCTCCCACAATTTTTTAATATCATAACCAGTAAATATATTTATTTTTTTATGTTTGCTTTCTTTTGGTAATTTTATATGTTCCGCTCTATTTGTAGTTAATATTTCCATTTCTATAGCATATTTATAAAGTACGCTTAAAAAGCCTTTAGTAATACTTTTTGTTCCTTTACTACAATTTAAACTATTTATAAGACTTTGTAATTGTGGAGCTTTTATATCCCTGAATATCAAGTTATATAATGGTTTACATCTCTTATAACTGTTTATATAAGATTTAAAAGTTGCCTTAGCAACATTTTTTTCTTGAGCTTCTTTAAATAAATTGAATATTTCCTCAAATGTCATTGTATGTGTTTCTAAATTGTAAGGATTAAATAAATATTCATCTAATTTTTGCTGTGCTTCCTTTTTCGTTTTATACAGTCCTAACGATACTCGTTTTTTTGTTACTGAGTCTGTAACTCGTACCCAGTAAGGTTTATTCTTTTTAGTTTTTGTTATACTACCTCTACCATTTCCTTTCTTAGTTCTATTTTTTGCCATTTCTTCCCCATTCTAAAATCTAGCTATAGGGCAGTATCATTCTACCCTATAATTTTAATATTATTTTTCTTTCATTGCAATATATTTATTTAAAAAAATATCTGTATTAATTCAGAATTTTTTAATTTCAATATCTTTTTCAACAAAAATATTTCTTCCTGTGTAAAAAAATACTTTCCATTTATTTTCTTATTAAATCCACTCTCTGAAATTCTGATTTTTTCAGATAACTTTTTATAACTCAATTTTCTATCTCTAATCTTTTCTTTTAAAATATTATACATTTCTTTTTTTAATTCTAAATTCAATTAAATCACTCTCCATTTCATTTTCAAAAATTTCTTTATTAAATTGGAAGAGTGTGATAGAATAAAAGTGCTTACGAGGGGCTTTTATAAAGTCCTTCCTTTTATTTATATCTACACTCATCATATTTCTCCTATTACTTTAATTTTGTTTAATAATTTAAAACATTTTTTAATGTTATAATCTTGATTTATAACCATTTATTGTCTAATTATCCTTCTTATTGTTGATTTTACTAAGTAAATCATACCTCGTATCTTTATATATAGGTTTCAAATTTTCTTACTTTCTCGGTTCGTTTATCTTTTCTAGCCTATATTTCCACAAAGGACAACTCTTATAAGGACAATTTATAACTTTTTCCTTGTCATCATCCCAGCACTCAAGGCAATGCTTTTCAATGGATTTTTTCATATCGTCTTTTTCATCCATTTTTTCTCCTTCCTTTGCTTGTATTTAAGTATAGTTATTTAATTTCAGTTCTTTTAATACATTTTTACTCCAAACAAAAAATCTTTTATTCCGAGTTACTTCTAAATGAACCTTAACTACATTGCTACCTAAATTAAACAAATTATATAACTGTTTTTTATTATCTCTTGTTAAATAAGACACCTCCTTTTCTATTTTTTTCTTTGTTCCTAAACTTTTTAAATACACATTGGCATTGAATCCTTTTAAATTTCTCCATTCTTTTATAATCATATTCTTAAATTCACTTATCTTAAAATGCTTGTATATTCCTTTTATTGTGAATAAAATAATATGGATATGTGGAAGAGAATCATAACCAGTATATTTAATTTCAATTACTTTAAAATATCCTCTCACAACTTTCTCAATAAAGGGCCTGCTCAATAATATTTTTAGCTTTTCATTGTTATCCTTTATTTCCTCATTTATCTTATCAGTTTCAATTTCAACATTATTACCATTTAAGACTAATATAAACAGATTGTATTTCCTTTCTAGCTTTAAGGCCCTGTCCTTATGCTTATAGTACAGTATTCTTTTATTTTTCATATCACATATAGGACAAAATGGCTTCTTACATCTAAAAATTTTATGAGACCATTCTGGATGTTCATACCAATATAAGTACTCATTATAACAATTTTTCACATTCAATAATTTTTTTTTAGAAATAATATCTTTAAAATCTTCTCTTTCATATATTTCAATGCTTTTCTTATAATACTCAATATACTCTTCTTCCCTGTTCAATCATTATCACTTCCCTTTTTTAATTTTTCTACCCCTACCTTTTACAAAAAAGATTATAATTTTAAGTTAAAAATATTTTAATTTTTCTTTTCCTCTACACTACTATTTAATAATAGAGAGAAAATAAAATTTCTTGACTATTAGTTAAAAACGATATATAATATTCCTACGTGGGTGGATATATTAGGTTTAAAAAAATACGGATTCTATTTATATCTATCCACCTATGGATATAATACCACAATTTTATAAAATTGTCAATACTGTATTTAAAAATTAGGAGGAAGAATATGGCAAAAACAAAATTTAAGGAAAATTTTAAGGAAATATTGAAAGAGTTGAGAAAAAAAAAGAATCTTACTCAAAGAGGATTAGCTGAAAAAACTGGAATTTCATTAGCAATGATAACTAAATATGAACAAGGTTTAAATACTCCAAGTATAGAAAATCTAAGAGTTTTAGCCGATTTTTTTAAAGTATCTATACGTAATTTTTTAGAAGAAGATAGAGATAGGGATAGAGTTTTTAAGGTTTTTTTATCAGAAGAAGAGGCTAGTATAGATATTGAAAATTATGATTCTTCTACTAATGATAAAAAATTTTTATCTATATCGAAAGGAAGGCAATATATTTATCATATTTTAAAATTTTTAGAAGCAGTTGGATTTGAAATTTACATTGATGAAAAACAGAATATTTTTAATATAAGAAGTTCTGACCCTAAATATATTATGAATATCTATTGGACAATCAATAATCTTCAATTTCAAATACAATTTTTAAGAAATATTATTATTGATTATTCTTATATGTTTTTTAAAGATATGGATAACCATATAAAAAAGATTGATAATGATACAAAGGAAAATGATAATACAAAAGATTTTGAGGATAAAAAATAGGTTAAAAAAGAATAGAGAAAAAATAGAGAATTACTTATTATTGAAAAAATAAGAAAAGATATTCAATAAATAGAAGAAAGACAATATTCAAAAAGAGTGTAGGCTATTATATTTTTACACTCTTTACTTTAAACTTCTAAATTTATTTTATTGATTTACTTTTTCTTATTTTCTTATATTTTCTAACTAATTTTTTTTAAAATAAGTTGCAAATTTTTGTATCTCATTTCTTACTTAATATTCAAAATAAATTACTTATTTTTAATTTCCGACAACTAAAAATTTCTTTTATAAAATTATTTTTTGCTTGATTGCTTTTGACCAAAGAGGTTAAGTATGAGGGGATTTCTTTTTGTCCTTAATTCGAGCGTAAATGGGGGTAGAAAGCGATTTAAAAAGTTTTTGGATAAAATATACCAATAATTATTTTAACACTCTAAAACGCTAAAATTTGTTCTATTTTATTTTAAAAAATTTATTTATTAGATAGATTATATAAAATTTAAAATTGCTAAATGAAAAAAATATTTGAAAAAACCAAGCCTTTATAAAGAAATCATTGAAAAATTGGATGAGAAAACTAAAAATAAATAAATTTGCAACAAAATACAGGGCCTTTCATTTTTTAGAGGCCCTGTTGATTAAGATATGTACTTGTAACTCCATATAAGCTCCGTAGAGAGCATTCAAATTCATTTTTGATATTTTCCTCAAATAACAAAAATAAACTCTTAAATCGGCTCTTACAAGAAAAAACTTACTATCTAAATTAACATAGTGAAAAAAAATAATACAATAACTAAATTTAATATTGTTTCTAGTTGGATTTTCTATTTTTAAAATTTACAGATAATGTTGAATTTTTTTATAAAATTAGAGATTTTTATTCTTACAATTTCTTGTTAGACTGTTTTTAAAATTTAGTTCTTATTTTACTAGATTTTATTTTATTAGTATTATTCTCCCATAACACTTTCAATGTTTCTAGTTAATTTATCTTCTTCTTTTTTATAATTTTGATTAGAATTGCTGTTATTGTTTTGACGGTCTATTTTATTTATTGTTTCGTCAATTATTCTTTCAATTTCTTTTTCGTTACTATTTGGTTGTTGTTTTTGAGTCGATGTAATGTTCTTTTTATTTTTACGTAAATTTATTTTATTACTTGATGATTGTTGTTCTGTTTTTTTTATTTCAGTTTCTGAATTAGTTTGTGGTTGTGCAGTTTCAACAACAGATATATTTGGAGTTTGTAATTGTTGTTTTAATTGTTCTTCTTGTTTTTGTTCCAAGTCTGCTATTTTACTTTGCATATTTAAAATATAGAATATTCCACTAAAAACAATAATCATTGATAAACTAATAATTATTGTTATTAAAATTTTTATTATATTATTTTTATTTTCTGACATTTTAATTTTCTCCTAAATTTTATTTATTTTAATATCCTGCTAATACTAATCTGTTATAAATCTCTAGTGCTTCTTCATTTCCTAAATCTGCCGCCATTTTATAATATTTTTTAGCACTGCTGAAATCTTTTGCAGCTAAAGAGAATGTTCCTAAAGCAATCATTGAATCCACATCCTTATTTTTTGCTCCTTCTAGGAATGATTTTGTAGCTTCTCGATATTTTCTCTGATTGATATAAGCTATTCCTAAATTAAAGTATGAACTGTTATTTTGTCTATTAGATTTATAATATCTATCTATTTCATCATTATAAAATTGTTTTGCCTTATACTGTGAATTTGCATTATTCCAATAAGTTCCTTTATAATGACAACCAGCCTCATTTTCCATATCTTCATTTTTCACTGCCAAAATTACAACTTGTCTAATTTGTGCTATTTGTTGTAAATATTCTTTATAAGCGTCGTCAACTTCGATATATGTTGCTTGTGTAAACGGTTTATTTGTTCCTGGCACTATTCCTTTATCAACTTTTACAATTTCTTTTACAGCATTACAATAATCAGATTTCAACCTTTTATATGCAAATGCCTTATTATTTACTCCAATTATAGTCTTTTCATAACCAAGACTTCTTCTAAAGAATGTAGGTTTTTGATTATTATTTTTTAAATATTTATATCCAGCTATAACTTCATATTGTGGTTTTGAAACAACAGTTAAATCAGTAGTTTTATTACTATAATGATTTTTGATTGTAGATTGTAAATCTGAAAATCCTAAATTAAAAACTATAAAAGTTGTTAAAAATATAATTTTTCTCATAAAATTCTCCTTATAAAAATTATTTCTATAATTCATCATACCGTCTTGCCAGTTCAATAGCTCTACTTTTTATCGTATCAATTTCACTATTTACAATTGTTACAGCTGCACCCATACATCCATTCATCTCACTTGCTATAGAATCCATTGATTTCTCACGCTTTTTTATCCAAGCTCTTTCTTCATTACGAAGTGCTGTTTTTTGAGATTCTGGGTATTTTGACATTAATAATTTGTAAATTTGATTAAGTTCATTATCCCATTTTTTATGTAAAATTTCTCGATAGCCGACATATTCTGTGCAAGAACTTGTATTATCAAGAGTATATCCATCTAATTCATTTTCAACAGGTCTCATTCTATTTATCATCGCTTTTTCATAAGATGATTTTGGAGCATTTGTTTTTGCTTTAACTACTTTTGGCTCTGTTTTTACTTCTGCTTCTTTTTTTGTATTAAGTTGATGTATAGAAGCCATCTTTTGAGTTTCCACTTGCCTTTTCAATTGTTTCTCTTGCTCTATTTCTAATTTTGCTATTTTATTTTGCATATTAAAGATATAAAATATTCCACCAAGTAAAATAAATACAGATAATCCAATAATTACTCCTATCAGAATTTTGACTGTAGTTTGATTATTTTTTTCTTGCATTTAAATTTTCTCCTTTTTTTATTCTTTTAACATTCCAATTTTTCTCATCAATTCAAAAAATACTTCTGGTATAAGTATTGGATAATTTGAGTTCTCTTGAAAATGAAAATCAGAAATTGAAATTTTTCTACAATTATTTTTATAATAATTAACAATATTTGTATGCTCTTCATATTTAGGATATTTTTTCCATTCTCCTTCGTTCATCACTTCTTTCGCTATTTCATATTTTAATTCACTAAATTTATTAATTGACTTTTCCATATATTTTATTTTTTCCTTTGAATTAAAATCTTTATCATTAGCAACAGCTAATGCAAGTACTTGAAAAGCAGAACTTCCTAATATATATGCTCCTGACATTTTGCAAGCCCTATTATCTCCAAAAACTCTTTCATCAAAAATCATTCCATATGCTTCTTGAATTTCTGAAAATCCTACATTTGAAATAGTCAATACACTCAATATTAAAAATATTATTTTTTTCATAATTCTCTCCTCTTTTTTCATTCTAATAATCTTCATTTAAAAATTCGTCTTCAGAAACAGTAGGTACTCCCAAAGTACTTCCATAAACTTCTTTCAAATCTTTATCTACAATTCTAGCAAATGCTTTTTTTATATTTCTTGAAGTTATAGGCAAAATATACCCTGCTGGTAAACTATTTAAAGCCGTTCCCCTAATTTCCAAATCTATATTTAAAACATTAGTATTTGAATTATATTTTGCATATGAAATATAACCAACAGGAGCAAAGAATAATTTTTTACTTACATCATAATTAATATTTATATCATTATCTTCAAATACAACCGTAACATTTCTAACTACATTCTCATTTACTCTACATAATGAGGCTTTAAAAGTTGTTGTGTATTTAGAATTATTTTTTATAGCCTTCCCTATTCCTAAACAATAAGCATTAACTTCATCATAATCATAATTTTTATTATTAATATTAAACGAATTATTAGCCTGTGCCACTAAAGTTAATATAAAAATTCCTAATAAAATAAATTTTTTCATTCTAAATCCTCTCTTTCAAATTTTATAAATTATTTTTTTAAATATTTCAATCACATTTAGAAAGCTCTTTTCCTTTCAATTTTCGTAAATTATTATAACTATCATAGAGTTTGTCATTAGTATTTCCCATATAAGCGTCTATTGATACATTTCCATTTGGAAAAAATTTAAATCTAGTTTGTGTTCTGCTTCCTCTTCCTTCATCTATCGTTACTCCATCTAACAAAAGATTTCCATTTTCTTCTTCTTTTACTCCTACGATAATATTTGGATGTCTGTCATCGTATGCAAATGTATTTTTAGTAATAAAAGCACATCCTCCTGAAACTTCCCATTTACCTATATATTTTTTAGGAACAAAACTATCCTTTTCAGAATAATTATACTCTCCTTTAAACCCTCTATCGTATCTTCCGCAGTCATCACTAGAGTCAACTACTAATTTACCATTTTGTAAAAAAGCAATTCTTAAAGTACAACTATATCCATCATCTCCTTCATAATTTTTATAATGAATATCTAAAGGAAAATCAACAATTTCATTTTTATCTATATCTGAGTATCTATCAATTTTAAAAGTGCTAGTATGAACATACCCATTCATTGCAGTTATAAAATACCCTTTTTCATCATCATAATCATAACGTTCAATACTAATTTTTTTATCATTTATACCATTATAAATCCCTTCTTTTACATAATCAGAAAATAATAAATTTCCTAATAAAATCAATAATAAAAACAATATTTTTTTCATAACTAGTTATCCTCCTCTAAAATTAATTATTTTTCAAAAGTTATCTTGCTAGCTGACTTTTATGAATATATCCATATTCATTATATCCACGTACATTATAAACAACATAATACCAATTTCCTTTACTGCTTAAATATCTTAAAGCTATGTCATCTGGCAATCTTTCTATTATTTCAGAGTTCATTGTTGGTTCTGCTCTAACATTAACTGGGCCTGATGTTGATTTTGTTGCATACACTGAACCTCTTTTTACTGATGGTTGAGATTGAGTATTGCTCTTTTTATTTTGACTTGAATTTGTTTTTTGTGTTTCAGTTGTGTTAGTTTGTGGTTGAGCAGTCTGTACCGATTGTATAGAAGCCATATTTTGAGTTTCCACCTGTCTTTTCAACTGTTCTTCCTGTTCTTTTTCCAATTTTGAAATTTTATTTTGCATATTAAGAATGTAGAATACTCCACTAAGAAGTATAATTGTAGATAATCCAATTATTACTCCTATTAAAATTTTTAACGTTTTACTCTGATTTTCTTTCATTGGTCATATTTCCTCCTCTTATTTTAAATTTATCTTAAAAACTCTTGCCAATCAGCAAATTAATTGTTAAAAAAAATATCCAAAAACTCAATATCACTCAATCCATACTCTTTCCTAATAAATTTCATTTCCTCAATAGTAAAATTACTACTTCCATTTATTTTCCTAGAAAGTGCGGAAGGAGTTATGTTTAGTTTTTTTGCTAATGTTTTGTTGTTGTCTTCGTGTAAACTCATTTTTGATTTTAAAAGATTTTTCTTCATTTTAAATCCCCTATTCTTTGCTAATTGGTAAAACAATTATACCATAAATTAAAAGTTTGTCAAGACAACTTCAATTAAATTGATAGAATATCAATTCTATGATTAAATTTATTGATTTTAAAGTAAATTTAGGAAAATAATGGAGTATTCTATTCTTGTACAATATCTGCTATTTTATTTAGTAATTTCAAAATTTCAGAAAATTGTATATTATCAACATATTTATTTTCTTTTTTATAAATATTCCATTGTTTATTCAAATATTCATCATTTTTAACGTCTTCTAAAATTTCCTTGCTTTCTAAAATTTCTTCTATTGAATTTCTATTTTTTGCCGTTTCCCAAATTGCTTGTTTCAAGTTATTTACATCTATCTTATCATTTTTCAATTTAAAAATCATATAAATATCATAAAAATCTCTCAATCTCGTTGTTGTAATATTTCGTTTTATTATAGTTTCATACTTTTCAGCAATCAATGTTTCCAATGAATAAACCAAAATATTTAGCTTTTCTTTAAATATTGTTTCGTATGAATATTCTATTTCTGATGGAATTATGACATCTCCTGTTGTAATATCAATTTTTAATGGATTTTTTATTTTTTCAAAATTTGCTGTCAAATGTAATCTATAATTTTCATATTCCGATATTTCTCTTATATTTTCTATTTTTCCCAATACAAATTCTATTCCATCATTTACTTCGATATTTAAAATTTCCAATATTATTTCTTTAATAATCTCCTCTTTTACTGGAAGTCCCTTTATTGTCGTATCAATATCCATCGTTGTTCTATTTTGTATACCAATAATTGATGAAATTAAAAATCCACCTTTTATTATAAAATTTACTCTATATCTTGATTTTTCTAATCGAGTCAAAAATCTTTCAAAAAAATACATTTGCAACACTTCCTGTGCTTTCAAATTATTTTTTTCTGAAAAACTTTTTATTCTCCCTTTTAACTTTTCTGATGTCATATCAAAACCTCCAAATATTCTCTTACTTTTTTCTCAATTTTCAATTTTTTACTATATTTTATTAATTTTCTCACTTTTATATCTTTATTTTTAAAAAATAATTTTAGTGCCTTTGAAAACACATCCACATCAATTTTTTCTTTATTTTTTATAATATCACATATCGTTCTCTCTTTATCATAAATATAAATTTTAGCCCCCATTTTACTCAAAGTTTCAATTTTCCCGCTTTCAAATATTTCTTTTTTCACATAATGAATTTTCAAATTTTCAAATTTTTTTGTAATATGCAAAACATTGTAACCTTGTGGAACTGTTATTGAAATTGTATTTGGCACTCTATCTGTCAAATTATGAAAGTATAGAGCAGTTGTGTTTGAAAAAATCACATTATTATTTTTTTGTATTTTCATAAATTCATCTGTAATTGTATCACTTTTCTGATAAACCCCTTGCTTTACTCTTTCTAAAATTCCTTTTTTACATAAATTAGAAAGAATCTGTCTTTTTATACCGATCTTTTCTGCTTCCTTAACCGTTATTACAGTATTATTTTCAAAAAAATTATTTAATTTATCATTTGTAATTTCCAACATATTATCACTACCTTTACTATCATACTTTAATTTTAATATTTTAAAGAGTATTTGTCAAGTTTTTCCTTTTTTCATTTATTAATCGGTAAAATAAATATACCATAAGAATAAAATTTATCAGTATTGTTTCAATTAAATTGATAAAATATCAATTTTATGGTAAAATTTATTGATTTTAAAGGAGAATTACTATGGAAAATGTAGGAAAAAGATTAAAGAGTTTGAGAGAAAAGTATAAATTTTCTTTGGAGGAAGTGGCTAAAAATATAAAATCATCTGCTGGAGCTATTTCAAGATATGAAAATAACGAAAGAAAAATAAATAGCGAAAGTCTAATTAGGCTATCTAACTTATACAACGTTTCACCTGAATATATATTATACGGTATAAATAAAGATTCCAGCAATTTAGAATCATCCATTATATCGTTTTTTAATAATGAAAATATAGATTTTAAAGAAAAAGAAGAATTGTTCAATAAGATTCAAAATGCCTTTTTCAAAGAAAAGTTTAAATAAAATTTATTGTATTTAAAGCTATAAAAATAAAATTAAGAAAATAGTGATGTGTTTTCTAAAAATAGATTTTAAATTTGGGCCTGCTTTTTTGAGTGAGGCCCTTTTGTTATTCGCTCGTATATCCGTGTAACAAGCCTTGTAGCGTTTGTTAAAAAATTTTTTGGATAAATACCTTGCCTTGAAATGAAAAAGTCTACCAAAAGGATACTACTTGATTTTTTAACTTATAAAAAATAATTTTAAGAAAAAATCACAGCTAAATTAATAACTGTGATTTTGATTTTTTTATTCCTCTGTATTATTTATATATTTACCTATTGTTGTAACAAATTCTCTTGCGTCTAGGAAATAATTTGGGTACGCTTTCCGTAAGTTCTTTAAGTTCTCAACCGATACTGATACAACGTTGTTTGTGTCCTCTTTGTATTCACGTTCATACATCAAATAATCTCGGCTTATGTTTTCTTCTGGCACTTGAATATATCTTATGCTGTTGCCTTTGTAGTCCAATATCAATATCAAATAGCCTTCTCCTGTGATTTCCTCAAGCCGTTTGGTTATAACTCGTAAACTGCTTAAAGTTTTCAGTATATTAAATTCCTTGTTTAGTTCTCTTAACCTATCCAGCTCTTTTGAAATTTCTGAAATATCTTTGTTCAATTCAATGTATTCTATCAGTTTGCTTGACAATTTAAAAAATTCCCTATAATAAATGTCTCCCCCACCTGTCTTTAAAGATTGCTGTTTTATGCTGTCTATTATTTCAACTGAGGTAGCCCATTGATGTTGCAACCTAGTTCTTATTTGTAATTCAATCTGATACCCCTCAAGTTTTGTTTCCTTTTTCCCTTGATACTTAAATATCTGATGTATTGACCTGTAGCCGTCCTCTTTTGGCCCTAAGATATAATTTTTTTCCCTAATAAATAAAAAATTATTCTTGTCTTTTTGTTTATAAACTTTATTTTTTAAGTAACTTGCAACTTCTTCAGTATCCTTTATGCCAGGTAATATTATTCTTGCTCCTGCCAAGTCCTGCATTCTGCCCAAACGTAGCTCTGGAAACCTTTTAAGTTTCCCTATTATTGAGGGCAATCTCTTTAATCTTTGGGAAATGATTATTGAATTTCTGTTGCTTGGCAATTTTATTTTCTTGTTATTTATAATACTTCTTAAGCTCCATACGAAACTTTTTATTATTTTTGAGTGTTCCGCCCTAAAATCTGATAACTTTTGCAAGTCCTCAATAGTTTCCGTATTTTCAACTATCCTTTTGCTTATCCTGTTCAGTTCCTTTTTAGATACTTCTTTATCATTAATATAAACCATAAATGTACTCCTTTCTTTCATACCATTATTTATACAGTATTCTTTATATATTATCTTCCTTTTATCTGTATTAATTTATCTAAAAATTATGTATAAAAAAACACCACTATAATAGTGGCTCTGTGGCTGGCGTTCTTACATAACGCTTAAACTTTCATTCAGTTATCACAGATATACAGTATAAATATTCTTATCTGCAATCTAATTATACATTATTTGTTGTACTTTTACAACAAAAATTTAAAATTTTTTTAACAATTAATAAACAGGTTAAATTAATGGTTGCTAATTTTCTCAAAAAAAATTATTTATATTTCATAGCCATACTAAGTAGAATCAAGAAAATGGTGCTATGTTTATAGGGATGGCTTATCTAATACAGCTTTATCTATCCATCGTATAACCTTGTATTAGCCTTGTGGCGTTTGTTAAACATTCTTTTGTATAAATACCTTGCCTAGATTAAGATAATGCTACCAAATTGATATAAGTTTGAATTTTTAATTTTGGAATTAATAAAAAAAGCCGAATAGAAATTCGGCTGATTTTTTTGTATAATATATTTATGATAAACATTACACAAAATAAACTGAAATATATTTTCAGTAACAACAATATTTTACTAGATTCCTTAAAATTTTGCAAGAAAAATAATATTGGCGACAGTCACCTTGAACATATTAAACTTTCCATTGATAAATTTCTTGCCTGCAGGGATATTTCAAAAGGTTTTGTCAAGTTCAAATGTCCTCACTGTCCCGTTACACACCTGTTCCCTATTACTTGTAAGTCTAAGCTCTGTCCTTCTTGTGGTTACAAGTACTCTAGG
>NZ_AXVL01000034.1 GCF_000482505.1 Leptotrichia trevisanii DSM 22070 | reverse complement strand
TATTTTCAGTCCATGTCCTAGAGTACTTGTAACCACAAGAAGGACAGAGCTTAGACTTACAAGTAATAGGGAACAGGTGTGTAACAGGACAGTGAGGACATTTGAACTTGACAAAACCTTTTGAAATATCCCTGCAGGCAAGAAATTTATCAATGGAAAGTTTAATATGTTCAAGGTGACTGTCGCCAATATTATTTTTCTTGCAAAATTTTAAGGAATCTAGTAAAATATTGTTGTTACTGAAAATATATTTTAGTTTATTTTGTGTAATGTTTATCATAAATATATTATACAAAAAAATCAGCCGAATTTCTATTCGGCTTTTTTTATTTATTGTATTTTTATATTGAAAAAGAGATGAGAATAGTGTATTATATATACATTAGATTTAGGGTAATTTAGTGATAAAAATAATTAAGTCTTAGTAGATAAACCTTAATCAAAAAAGTTTTTTAGGAGGAAGAGACAATGAAAAATTACAAAGTGGCAATTATTGGAGCGACTGGACTTGTTGGAAGAACATTTTTAAAAGTGTTAAAAGAAAGAAATTTTCCAGTAGAGAAGTTATATCTATATGCTTCACCAAATTCGGCAGGGAAAAAAATTGAGTTTAATGGAACGGAATATACTGTTATGGCATTAAAGGATGATACAATAGCAGATGATATTGATGTGGCTTTATTTTCAGCAGGAGGAGGAGTATCGCTTGAATATGCACCGAAATTCAAGGCAAAAGGTGCAGTTGTAATAGATAACAGCAGTGCTTGGAGAATGGATAAAAATATTCCGTTAATAGTTCCTGAAGCAAATCCTGAGGCACTGGAAAATCATCCAGGGATTATTGCAAATCCAAACTGTTCTACAATCCAAGTTATGCCTGTATTAAAAGTATTGCAGGAAAAATATGGATTAAAGAGAGTGATTTACTCAACTTATCAGGCTGTGGCGGGTTCTGGACAGAGAGGAATTGATGATTTGGAAGCTAATTTGAAAGGGGAGCCATCAAAAGGGTATCCACATCAAATAGCGTTTAACGCATTGCCACACATTGATGTATTCTTGGATAACGGGTATACAAAAGAAGAAGAAAAAATGATTAACGAAACTAGAAAAATATTAAACTTGCCAGATTTAAAGGTAACAGCGACTTGTGTAAGAGTGCCGGTTAGATATGGGCATGCAGTATCTGTAAACGTAGAATTGGAAAAACCTTTTGAATTGGAAGATGTAATTCGTGCATTTGAGGAAAAAGAAGGAATTATAGTGCAAAATGACGGTAAGAATAACATTTATCCTATGCCTATAAATGCTCAGGATACTGATGAAGTTTATGTTGGAAGAATCAGAAAAGACTTTTCGGCTGATAATGCTCTAAATTTATGGGTTGTAGCAGATAACATAAGAAAAGGTGCGGCAACAAACACAATTCAAATTGCTGAAACTTTAATAAAAAAAGGAGCATTATAGTAAAATATGAAATTTAGTACAATAAAAAATAAAATATTAATATTATTAGTTTTTTTAGCGACTTTCGTAACAGGCTATAGTGATGATATAAAGGTTGGGATGGAGTGTGGATATGCTCCTTTCAACTGGTTTCAAAATGACGCTAAAAATGGTGCTGTGAAAGTGGATGGAGGTTATTGTGGCGGTTATGACGTTGAAATAGCCAAAGTTATTGCAAAAAAACTGAATAAAAATCTGGTAATTGTAAAAACGAAATGGGATGCATTACTTGGTCCTGCATTGAATTCTGGAAAAGTTGATTTAGTTATAGCAGGAATGTCTGCAACACCTGAAAGAAGACAAAGCCTAACATTCTCAAAACCATATTATGAATCAGATTTAGTGGTAGTCGTGAAAAAAAATGGAAAATATGCAAACGCCAAATCAATTAATGATTTCACAGGAGCAAAAATTACAGGGCAGTTAAATACACTTCACTATGATGTCATTGATCAGATGAAAGGTGTTCAAAAGCAGACTGCTATGGAAAGTTTCCCAGCTATGATAGTTGCATTAAATTCTGGGAAAATAGACGGGTATATATCAGAAAGACCTGGAGCTATGGCAGCTCAGTTTTCAAATCCTAATTTAAAATTCATTTCATTTGATAAGAATACAGGATTTAAATATGATACAGAAGAAGTGAATGTGGCTGTTGGAATGAAATTGGGAAATACAGAGTTGGAGGAACAAATTAATAAAATATTAGATGAAGATTTAACGCCTAAAGTGCGGCAACGTATTATGGAAAAGGCTATACAAAATCAGCCAAATGAAGCTTCACGTTCGTTTTTTGGATGGGTAGCATTTTTTATTCAAAATAACTGGATGACATTTGTGAAAGGTACAGTTTCAACACTGTATATTTCAATTACAGGTACAGTAGTAGGTTTTTTCATTGGATTAATGGTTGCATTATTGAGATATTCGGAAGCAGAAATCGATGGGCAAGCTCATAAATATAAAAAAAATGGATTAAAAGTTTTAAACTGGCTTTCTTCAATATATATTGCAGTATTTAGAGGAACTCCGATGATTGTACAATCAATGGTAATCTATTATGGACTTTCTCAAGTATTTCATTTGAACTTATCTCCACTGGTAGCCGCATTGTTTATTGTATCAATAAATACGGGTGCATATATGAGTGAAATTATCCGTGGAGGGATTGATTCGATTGATAGTGGACAGTTTGAAGCGGCAAAAGCTATTGGAATGACGAATTTTCAGCTGATGCAAAGTATTATTTTTCCGCAGATGTTTAGAAATATTTTACCAATGATTGGAAATGAGCTTATTGTAAATATTAAAGATACATCTGTATTAAATGTAATAAGTGTTACTGAGCTGTTCTTTATTTCAAATTCGGTTGCGGGAACTTATTCACGTTATTATGAAGTGTTTATTATAACAAGTGTGATTTATTTCTTCTTAACGTTTACGTTATCATTAATTTTAAAACAAATTGAAAAAAGAATTGACGGGCCTCAACATTTTGAAATTTTGGATGATGTTAATGGGGAGGAGAGATAATGGGAAAAAAAGTTATTGAAATAAAAAATATTAGAAAAGATTTTGGAAAAAGAACTGTTTTAAAGGATGTAAACTTTGATGTTCATGAGAAGGAAGTTGTAAGTATAATCGGTTCGTCAGGAAGTGGAAAATCAACATTATTAAGATGTATAAACCTGCTTGAAAAGCCTACGAGTGGACAAGTTTTAATTCATGGAAAAGATGCGATGGCAGGTGATGTATCGCTTGTACATTTGCGGGAAAAAGTAGGAATGGTATTTCAGCAGTTTAATTTGTTTAATAACTTGAGTGTTCTGGAAAACTGTGTAATCGGACAAATAAAAGTTCTGAAAAAATCACGGGAAGAAGCTGAAAAAGTAGCAAAGGAATTTTTGGCAAAAGTAGGAATGGAGCGTTTTATTCACGCAAAGCCAAATCAAATTTCGGGTGGACAGAAGCAACGGGTGGCAATAGCAAGAGCATTGGCAATGCAGCCAGAGGTTCTACTGTTTGACGAGCCAACATCGGCACTGGATCCTGAAATGGTTGGAGAAGTTTTGAAAGTAATGAAGGATTTGGCTAAAAGTGGACTTACAATGATTGTTGTAACGCACGAAATGGATTTTGCACACGATGTTTCAAGTCGAGTTGTGTTTATGGATCAAGGTGTAATTGTGGAAGATGACAAGCCTGAAAATATTTTTGAAAATCCAAAACATGAACGAACTAAGGAATTTTTGGGTAGAATGTTAAAAAAATAGGTTATAAATAGATTATAGAAATTAAAATTTTAGAAAAAAATATAATTTAAAATTATTAAAAAAAATCTCTACAAAGCCGATAAATTAAGGGGATTGAACGATATGGTAATTGTTGTTATTTTATAAATTATATTTAAAAAATAAGAAAAATGAGAAAATTCCTTGAAATTTTTTTAAAAATAGTGTAAAATAAGAAAGGTTAAAAATAAATAAAGAAGAATTATTAAAAATAAGGAGAAGAAATGGCTAAAAAAAATGAAACTAAATTAGCTTTGACTGAAGAAGAAAAAGCAAGAGGGTTAAACGCTGAAGAAATAAAAGGACTTTTAATTAATAAAGCAATTTTAGAAACAGCTAAAAAATATAACTTCAATGACGAAGAAAAAGAAGAATTTGAATATTTCTTTAAAAATGAAAAAAATAAATTCTTTATTGCAAAAGCAATCGAAGATAAAATTTCTGTAAATGAAAATGATGTTACAAAATTATACACTGACAACAAAGCAAACTTTGATGCACAAAATATTCCATTTTCAGAAGCAAGGGAAATTATCCAAAGAGATTTATTAAATCAACAACTTGCTACATTGGAAGCTGAAGAATTAAACAAATTAGTTGAAGGAATGGAAGATAAAGTAGAAATTTCTAAGGAAGAAGTATTATTCTCTAAAGGAAATTCTGAAGTATTAAAAACTTTAATTGTTGGTAAAGTAATTGCTAAAAAAATGGCAGAAGAAAACTTTGAAGAAAATAATAAAGATGATATTGAAATTATTAAAGATAATGTATATATCAACTATTATTTAGACTTGGAAGTAAGAAAAAATGTAAAAGTTACTCAGGAAGAAATTGCTGAAATTTATGAAAATGAAAAAGCAAAATTAGGAAATGTAACTCCAAATAGTGCATACCAACAAATTGCTAACGCATTGTTAAACAATAGAGCAATCGAAGAAAGAAATAAATTAATAAACAAAATTTCAGAAGAATATAAGATTGAAGAAGTAGCAAAAGAATATACTGAAGCTGAATAAATGTTAATTAAATAATTATAAAACTTGGAAAGTAGTAAATTTATGAAATCCAAGTTTTTTATTATTTTATAAAAAAATAAGGAGTGCAATACAACACTCCCAAAATTATTTGAAAATTTTAAATTAATTTGAGTAAAAAAAATTTATAAAAATTAATTTTTACCAAGTTCATTTGCTACTAATATTGCAGCAAAAACGTCATCAGCAGTAACTTTGAATGGCATATTGTGGATTGTTTCACCTTCGGCTGTACTTGCTTTTGCCACTTCATACAGTCTTTCTTTAGAAACACTACCCATTCCCAATTCATCTAATGTTGTTGGAAGTCCTACGCTCTTACAGAACTCCACAACTTTTCTGATTTCACATAGACATCTATTTTCCAGAACTAATTGTGTAAGTGTTCCAAATGCCACTTTTTCTCCGTGATACATATGATGTCCTTCTTCCAAAATTGTAAGTCCGTTGTGAATAGCATGAGCTGCTGCAAGTCCTCCACTTTCAAATCCAATTCCACTCAAGTAAGTATTTGCTTCAATTATATTTTCCAATGCTTTTGTAACTACTTTGTTTTCCACTGATATTTTAGCTTTTAACCCGTCTTCAAATAATGTATCCTTACATAACTCTGCGATTGCAATGGCTGCTTTTGTAATGCCTCCACCAGCAATTGAAGTTGCATTTGAATCAACACAGGCTTTGGCTTCATAGTAAGTGGCAAGTGCATCTCCAATTCCAGCTACAAGAAGTCTTGCGGGTGCATTTACAATTATGTCTGTGTCCATTATTACCATATCAGGATTTGCCTTTAAGAATAAATATTCTTCAAATTCTCCATTTGGAGTGTAAATTACTGATAAAGCACTACAAGGTGCATCTGTTGAGGCAATTGTTGGAACGATGAATACAGGAATGTTTTCGTAATAAGACACTGCTTTTGCTGCATCAAGAGTTTTTCCTCCACCGATTCCAAATACTGCATCACATTTTTTTTCTTTTAAAATATTAATATTTCGGTTAATTTCATTTTTAGAGCATTCCCCACCAAAAACTTCAATATGGTAGTTTATGCCTTCCTTTTCAAAACTTTCAACAATTTTATTCTTGAAATTATCAAAAATAAATTTGTCTACTAGCAGATATGCTCCACTGTTACCACGTAACTTGTAATAAGTTGCCAAGTTGGTGATTTCATTTCTTCCTTGAATGTATTTTGATGGTGAATTAATAATTTTTGCCATAAAAAATCATCTCCTATAAAATTTATTTATTTTTTAAGTTCATAATATTTTATCATTACATTAATATTGTTATAACATATTTTTTCATAAAGTCAATAGGAGTTTTGAAATAAAAAATCAGAAAATTACTCAAATCCAATGTTTTAGATAATTTCCTGATTTTTAAATTTTATTAAATTTCCAAAATATTTTTTAATTCTTCTTTTAATTTAGTGTAATCTGGTAAATAAAGTCCTTTAATTCCCTTTTTCTCAGCTGCCTCAATATTTTCCTTCATATCATCAATAAATAATGTTTCTTCTGGAATCAAGCCAAATTCATAAAGAAGAGTGTCATAAATTTTTTCTTCTGGCTTTAAAAGTTTGAAATAGCACGAAACTAGGCAGCCTTCAAACAGTCTGAAAAAATCATTGTGTTTAAAAATATATTCAAAAGAATCCTTATGAAAATTTGAAAGTACGTATAATTTGTACTCATAATGATCTTTCAATTTAAAAAGAAGTTCGATATTTTCTTTAATAGGCTTTAGCAATTCAAAAAAGTCCTTATCAAAAAAATTATCAATCTCAGTAGACAAATGTCGACTTTTTTCCTTAAAAATCTTTTTAGCTTCAGGATAAGTCAAAGTTCCCCTGTCAAGCATCAACCATTCTTTTGTATTAATTACATTTTCATAAAATGCCTCTCTTTTTTCTTTAGGTAATTTTTCTTCTAAATACGTGTCTTTATCAAATTTTATTAAAACATTTCCTAAATCAAATACTATATTTTTTATTTTTTTAGAATTTATATTTTCCATTTTGTTTGCACCTCCGACTACTTGTCTATCTTTTAATTAATAATTTCTCTATTTTCAACGTTTCTAATAATTACATATTGTTTCCTAAACTTCATAATATCACACTTTTTCCAAGTTTTTGTATAGTTTTTTAAATACTTCTCAGCTTGCGGATATTCTTCACCATTAATTCTGCAATCAGCATCAATTTCTCCATCTGGATTTTTCATTGCAAAAAGTCTTATTGCGTAATTTTGGTTTGTATCTTTAATTTGTTCATCAAAGGCTTCCATAGAATTCGTGAACAAGCAGCAAGGACAAAACTCATCAATGTAAGGATCAATATCAATTCCTTTCGATTTTGCCTCTTCTACATCAAAATTAGGGTAACTAAGAACAGGCCCGTAAAACACATGCTTTGACTTTATTTTTTCCTTGTCTAAATCAATTCTCATACTCATATATTCTGATTTTTCAAATTTTAGGCAATCACATAATGTCAGCCAATCTAAATCAACCCAAGTTTCAAAGAGTTCAAAAAGTCCGTCTATAGCATTTTCAGCTTTCTGTTGTGGATAAATATACTCAAAAATACCATTTGGAAATATTTCTTTATGATGGATTTGAATTGTAGCTGACATTTTTAATTCATTATTTTCATCATAATAGAAATTTATTAACAAAGGGAGAAGATAGTAACCGTTATCTTTTACGTATATCCATTTGTTATTTTCTATTTCGTCGTTTAAAATTTCAACATCAAAGCCTTTATTCTGTAATATTCCAAACAAAACATAGGCAATTAAAAAAGCTGAATCACCTAAACCTTCAAGTTCTCCGATATTTCCAGGATTATTTTCCAAAATTTTCCATTTTACCAATTCAGAACCTTCCTTCAAATTTACTTTATATTTTACTATATTATTATCTGTGGAAGTATCGGTAATACTTTTTTCAATTTTCCTTTTAAACAAGTCTTTTAATCTATTAAACACAATATCGGCTCCTTTATTTAAAACAAGTATTTCTATATCAAAGATTTTTACTCAGCTATAAAATTATTCACAAAATTCAAAACTTCCTCAACTTTTACATCTGTACTTTCTCCAGTTTTTCTATCCTTTATTTCCACAATTCCATCAGCTGCACCTTTTCCAACGACTATTTTTAGTGGAAAACCGATTAAGTCGGCATCTTTAAACTTAAATCCTGCTCTTTCATTTCTGTCGTCTAATACTGCTTCAATTTTATTTTGATTTAGTTCATTATACAATTTTTCACCTATATTTACCTGTGTTTCATCTTTCATATTGGCGATTACTACATCAACGTGGTAAGGGGCTATTGCTTTTGGCCAGATTATACCGTATTCATCGTGGTTCTGTTCGATTGCAGCTGAAATGATTCTTGACATTCCCATTCCGTAACATCCCATTTTCATAACTGCCTGTTTTCCATTTTCATCAAGAACAGTAGCATTTAGGGCTTTTGAATATTTTTCTCCAAGTTTGAAAATATGTCCAACTTCTATTCCACGTGCAATTTTTAGGACTCCTTTTCCATCAGGGGAAATATCTCCAGCTCTGGCAGTTCTGATATCTGCAACTAAGTCGTATGCCAAGTCTTCAAGATTTACGTTCACATAGTGATAATCAGGTTTATTAGCACCTAAAACAAAGTTTCTCACATATTTTACAGTTTCGTCAATTACAACGTATAAGCCTTCTTTTTTTTCATAGGAACCTGCATAGCCAGCAACCAGTCCGAATTTTTCGCATTCTTCCTCACTCATCATTTCAAGTTCTGTAGAAGCTCCAATTACATTTTTTAATTTTATAGGATTTACATCCAAATCTCCACGAATTAAGGCTAGCACAAACTTTTCACCCTCTTCAAGAACTTCCTTCAGCATTACTGCCTTTACAGTTTTTTCTTTAGGGATATTCAAGAAATTAGCCAGCTCTTCAATTGTTTTTGCATTTGGAGTTTCGACTAATTCTTTTGGAAGTTTTTCTTCGTTGCTTTCTTTTAATTCAATAATGCTTGTTGCTTTTTCAACGTTTGCCGCATAATCTGAAGAGTCGCTGTATAAAATATCATCTTCTCCACTTTCTGCAAGCACCATAAATTCGTGCGAAGCATCACCACCGATAGAACCAGTATCAGCCTCGACTGCCCTGTAATTAAGTCCCATTCTTTCTAAAATTCTCGAATAAGTATCTTTCATATTCAAATATTCCTCGTCAAGCGATTCCTGTGTCAAATGAAAACTGTAAGCATCCTTCATCACAAATTCTCTTCCACGCATAAGCCCGAATCTTGGACGCATTTCATCCCTAAATTTTGTCTGAATCTGATAAATGTTAAAAGGCAGCTCTTTGTATGATGAAATCGAATCTCTTACAACATCTGTAATAACTTCCTCGTGAGTAGGCCCAAGCGAAAATTCCCTCTCATTTCTGTCCTTTAATCTCATAAGTTCAGGGCCATAAGCAAACCAACGTCCAGATTCCTCCCAAAGTGAGGCAGGTTGCAGTACAGGCATAAGCAGTTCCTGAGCCCCCGCCCTATCCATTTCTTCCCTCGCAATATTTTCTATCTTTTTAAGAACTCTGTATCCAAATGGCAAATAAGTATAAACTCCTCTCGTAAGCTGCTTAATCATAAAAGCCCTAAGCATAAGCTGATGACTCACAATTTGAGCTTCTTTCGGTGCTTCCTTGTATGTTTTTAAAAACGCTTTTGATAATCTCATATTTTCTCCTTCTATATTTAATTTTTATTGTATTGTAATGCTTATATTGTATATTTTTTTTGAATTTTTAGCAATAGTTTTTTGCGTGTCTTTGTACAAATATAAAATATTTTTCACACAAAAAAATTAATTGGTAATTTGATATTTTTCTGTACTAGTAAGTTTTGAATTTTTATAATACTCAAATTGGGATAAATCTGTATTAACTCTGTACTCCCATATATTTTTAGGTTCTTCTAAAAATAATGAATTATCCTTTTTGTAAATTGTAAAAGTAATCTGATTTTTATTATTTCTTACTATTAATTTATTGTTTTCAAGAGTAAAAGTATATTCTATCTTTTTAAAATCGTTAGTAAGTGACCAGATGAATTTGTTATCATTTATTTGTTTTACATAAAATGCCATATTCATTGGAATAACTACTAAAAATCCTCTATCTGTTGCATAATTTGTTATTTTATAAGTATTTGGACTCATTAGTTTTGTGTCAGCTTCTACTATGTTTAAGTTGTTTTTTATCTCGGCTCTATCAATTTTTACATTTTTTTTATAATTGGAATAGAAATCATTTTCATCATAACGAATCACATCGCTTGAATATTTTATTTTCCCTTTTTTATTTGTTTCGTAAACTTTAAAATCCTTTTTTAATACATCGGAAAAAAATTCATAATAATTGATAATAGCAAGCCGTGTTGGAATGAAAGCTAAATAGCTTCCAGCATTTAACTGTGCAAAATATGCCGGTTTATCTTTAGAAGCATTAACAACAGTTGTAAAAGGTAAAGTTGCAGTTGACATTCTCACATTAAATTTTTCAAAATTATTATAAGTTTGAGCATTATCAGCACTTAAAATAACTGAAAATAACAAAAATTGTAAAATTAAAAAAATCTTTTTTCTCATTTTGAAATCCTCCATAATTTAGTATTATTTTATTATTATAACTTTATTTAAAAAGAATGTAAAGATAGATTTTGGATTTTAAATTATTTTGAGGTATAATAAATCTATAAATATTTAAAAAAGGTGATAAATTATGTTTTTGGGAAAAAATAAGGAAAAATTGTCAGTTGAACTGGTAGATATGGCAGTTGACACATCTGAGGTAATTAATATAAAAAATTCAAAAGTAGTTTATATAAATGGTGCGGGGAAACTTAAAGAAGTTTACAAAGAAGTTGAGAATCTAAAAAATAGTTATCTTGCTCAAATAAGATTAAATGATATTCCATTAATTCAAATAAATACAGACTATTATATTTCTACAATAGAATGTTTGCTTGCAACAGGATATGGAATAGAAAATGCAAACTGTAAAGAAATTTTAGAAATACAGGAAAAAATAAACTCGGATTTTATTTCATTGGAAGATTCTATAGAAACAATAACTCCTTTGTTAAAACTTTTAAATAATGGATTTTATATGATTGCCGATGTGAAATGTTATCCGACTGATGGGAATAGAAATTTTTTCTGGAATGTTCCTAATGATTTGGTTTTAAATCCAGCAACAGCTATGAAATGTCTGAGGGATGATGATTTTACTTATATTGGAAGACAGCCAGTATATTTATATCCAACACAGACAACGGATGCTTATAATTCTGAAAGAGTCGATTATTATATTGAAAAATTTAAAAAAATGAGCGATAACGAACCTAGAGCTATTGTGTATAATTGTGGAGAATTTATAAATTTTATAATTGATGGACATCATAAAGCCTGTGCTGCCGCTTTACTTGGAAAATCTTTAAAATGTATATTAATAAAAAAAGCTGGTTATTTTATGGAATCTGAAAAAGGTAAGTGGGTAGATAAATTGTATTTCTTTTCACTTTACGAAAAAGCAACCTCTAAAAATGTTCCTAAAAAATATTTGCCGTTTAAAAAAAATGAAATGAAGATAGAAAAATTAAATGAAATAAAATTGGAAGATGGAAGAGTGAATAAACGTAAATGGGAAAATAAATATTTAGATTCTGTAGAAAATTATCCATCTCTTGAAAGATATGCAAATATTGTAAATGCTTCAATTAATTTTGAATTTAAAATAACAGATGAATTAATAAAAAAATATGTGAATACTTTTGATGAAAATAGTCAGGAAATGATGAAAAAAATTATTTATATTTTGATGTATACAGAAAGTCTGGAAAAATTCCAGAAAATTGTTATAAAATATGCCAAAAATTCATTAAATCATAAAATTGATAAAGACTTAAAATTAACAATTTATAATATTTTATTTCAAATGAAAAACAATCAAGAAGTAGAGCAGATATTTATTGATTACATAGTTTATAATGAAGATAAAGACGATCCTATTTTAAAAATAGTAAATTCCTACTGGAAGTAAAAAATTATTAAAAAATATAGGTTTAAATATTTTGAATTTTGTATAACGTGTGGTATAATTATCTTAGAAATACAGTTTAAATATATTTAAAATTAATAAAAAGGAGCGGATTAGGATGAAAAAATTTATTATGCTAGGTTTATTAGCGTTTACAATGTTGGGAATTGCTGAACCATCTAAAGATAGTAGAGGTGTGCTGTTTATGAGTGAGGATGAGTGGATTAAGTTTTATAATAAGGAGGGACAGGATGTTGCAGCGTGTCCTGTTATTGGTTCTATGATTATGGAGGAAAGTTATATAAAAGATGGCAAAAAGATGACTCATACTCTTGCTGAAGTTCAGCAGGGGATAAAAGATTTTAACAAAATGATGGGTGAAACTGGACTTAGGGATATTAATGGCGGAACAGATAAAATTCACGAATTTTACTATGCAGCAGTATGTAAAAAGCCTTCACAAAAAGACTTTGACTTGGTAGGTTCTCCAACATTTAAAAAGGAAATGAATAGAATTTTTGAAACTCATAAAATTATAGAAGATTAATAAATTAATTTTAATTATTTAAAAAGAAAAAGAATAAAAAGTTAGAAACCTGTTTTAAATTATTTTACTAAGACAGGTTTTTGTTTGGATTTATAAATATATTTTGTGCAAAAAAGTTGGGGCTGTCTCATAAAGTAAATAAAATTACTAAATCATAAATTTTATATATTTTACTATATTTATAAAATCAATAAAAATAATATCTGTTGATTTTTAAAAATATATAACATTTATGTTAATAAAATTATTTTTGACTTATGAGACACCCTCACTTAAACTTTTTAAGTCTTCATTCTCCTTTTCAGTCAAATTTTCTTTTTTATGAGATTTTGCTGCGACTTCTGCCGTTGGGAAAATAAGGGGACAAATAAACTGTACGTGTCCGCCAATTCTGATTGACAAGGCACTTGCAATTGAACGGATAACATGTAAAGTCCTAAAATTCTACCAGTAGTAGCATTTAAAAATAAAGAAATGCAATAGATTAAAAAAAATTGATTAAAAGTATTAGTTTTTTTACGTATAAATTTGTGTCTCTTTATTTAAAAATACTTGAAATTAAAGTTCCTGTTTCAATAAATGTCCCATTTTCTCCTTCTTCACTTTCAAATAATCTTTATCCACATCATTGGCAGTAATTTCAATTTCTGTACGTCCAGCAACTTTAATTCCATATTTTTCAAGTCCTTCGATTTTCTTTGGATTATTAGTTTTTAAAATAATAGATTTTATTCCCAAATCCTTTATAATTTGTGCTGCCACAGCGTAATCCCTCAAATCATCAGAAAATCCCAATTTATGATTAGCTTCCACAGTATCGTAACCTTCATCTTGTAATTTATATGCCTTTAATTTGTTCAAAATACCAATTCCACGCCCTTCCTGACGTAGATAAATTATAAGCCCTTCTCCACTTTCTTCCAGTTCGTTCAGGGCTCTATGAAGCTGTTCTTGACAATCACACCGTTTTGAGCCAAAAACATCGCCTGTTAGGCATTCGGAGTGAAGTCTGACTGTAATATTTTCTTTATTTTTTATTTCGCCTTTCATAACTGCAATATATTCTTTATGTTCAATTTTATCACTATAACCTGTGAAAGTAAATTTTCCGAATTGTGTTGGAATATCAACAACTGCTTCATTTTTAACTAATTTTTCGTTTTTTTTTATATAAACAATTAAATCATCAATTGTAATTAATTTTAGATTATGTTTTTGGCAAAATTCAAATAAGTCATTTCGACGAGCCATTTCTCCATCTTCTCTCAAAATTTCCATAATTACACCTACCTCAGAAAATCCTGCAAGCTTAGATAAATCAACAGCTGCTTCAGTATGTCCCTTTCGTTCTAGAACACCACCTTCACGAGCAATTAATGGAAATATATGCCCTGGTTTTCTAAAGTCTTTTGCAGTTTTTGTAGAATCTGCCAAATCTTTTATTGTTTTTAATCTGTCCCCTGTAGAAATTCCTGTAGTTGTACCTTCCAGCGAGTCAACTGAAATAGTAAAGGCTGTTCCAAAATAGTCAGTATTGTGCTGAACCATTAGATTTAATTCAAGCTCTTCGGCTCTCTTTCTAGACATTGGCACACACATAAGACCACGTGCTTCATTAATTATAAAATTTAAAGTTTCGTAAGTTACGATATCAGCAGGAATTATTAAATCTCCTTCATTTTCCCTGTCCTCATCATCGACAACTACCACAGGAATACCTTTTTTCAAGTCTTCAATGGCGGCTCCAACACTATCAAACTTTATCTTGTTTTCCGACATTTAAAATCACTTCTTTCTTCTTGTTTTATATTTTTAATTAAAATCCATGTTTTTGTAAAAATTCCATTGTTAAATTGGATTTTTTACCTTTATTTTCTGTATTTTCAAAATTGTCAAACTTTAATATTTTTTCAACATATTTTCCAAACAAATCTGTTTCAATATTTACAAAATCCCCAGTTTTTTTTATTCCAACGGTAATATTTTCAATCGTATGTGGAATAAGTGAAACCGAGAAAATTCCAGCATTATCGTCTACATCAATTACTGTAAGGCTCGCTCCGTCAATCGTTACACGTCCTTTTTCAACAATGTATTTCATATTATTTTTATAATTTTTATCCAGCTGGAATTTGTACACTTTCGCAATTCCCTTATCAGTAATCGACACAATTTTAGCTTCACAGTCAACATCTCCCATTACAAGATGTCCGCCTAGAAAAGTCATAAGTGTAAGCGATTTTTCAAGATTGACAATATCTCCAGCCTTAGCACGCTTCAAGCCACTTCTTTTAATAGTTTCAAACATTACATCGGTAGTAAAGTCATTTCCATTTAGCTTTGTAACAGTCAGACACACGCCATTTACAGCGATACTGTCCCCAATCTGTGCTTTTTCAGCAACTTTTTTCCCCCTTATTGTAATTTCGATACTTGCAGTTTTTTTCGCAATATCAATAATTTTTCCAGTTTCTTCAACTAAACCAGTAAACATAATTTTCTCCTGATTTTAAATTTTTTATTTTAAATTATAATACTTCCAGTTTAAAATGATAGCAGAAAGTTAGTCTGTATCTATAGCCAATCTACTAATTATAAGTTTTTTGTAAAAATTCCATTCCAACATTTTCACCATAAACATTATATTTTACGTTTTTCAAGATGATGGCTTCATTCATATTTTTTTTATCAAATCCAGCAATAAAAGATTTTCCGTCATTATCGCCCAAAATTTTATTAGCAATAAAAATTTCTCCAGCGTCAACAACATCTTCTTCAAAAGCCTGTGAAATAAGTGATTGTCCACCTTCCAGCAAAATTGAGTCAATTCCTAATGTTCCAATTTTTTCAAGAATTTCTTTAAAGCTGAATTTTGTACCATTTAAAAATACAAATTTAACCTTGTTATTTTCAGAAAAATCTAACTGCTTTTCAGAATTTTTATTTTTTTCTGATGTAATAATTATGGTTTTTTCATCAGTATTTTCCTTAATAACAGTGTAATCTTTTTCAGTTTTTAAATGCGGATCAATAATTATTCTGTATGGATTTACACCGTTTTCAATTCTCGCAGTAAGGCTTGGATTATCAGCTAAAACAGTATTTATGCCAACCATTATTCCCGTAAATTTGTTTCGGTAAAAATGTACTTTTTCACGTGCCACTTCGTTTGTAATCCATTTGGAATTGCCTGTTTTTGTAGCAATTTTTCCATCTAGAGTAATCGCACATTTTAAGAATAAATATGGCAATTTTGTAATTATATATTTGAAAAACACTTGATTTATTGCATCACATTCGGTTTTTAAAACATTTTCAGTAACTTCAATTCCAGCATTTTTCAATATTTGTACACCTTTTCCAGCCACTTTTGGATTTGGATCAGATGAACCGATAACACATCTTTTTAGTCCCATTTTCACAATCTTTTCTGCACAAGGCGGTGTTTTTCCATAATGTGAGCAAGGTTCCAATGTGACATAAATTGTTGCATCTGACAAATCTTCTGAATTTTTTGAAGCTTCGTCCAAAGCGTAAACTTCGGCATGAGGCCCTCCAAAATACTTGTGATAGCCAGTTCCAATAACTTTTCCATCTTGAACGACAACAGCTCCAACCATTGGATTGGGATTAACTGCCCCAGCCCCTTTTTTTGCCAGTTCAATTGCCATTTTCACATATTTTTCATCAATATTTTCATTCATTTTATTTTTCCCTTATTAATTCATAACTGCTGTCAATTAATTTTATGATTTCATCTTTATTAATATTTTTTGAAAATTTTACAAAAATATTTTTTTATCCAATTTCTTTTATTAAATTAATCATTTCAATTGCAGAAAATGCCGCATCTGCCCCTTTATTTCCAGCTTTTGTCCCAGCTCTTTCAATAGCTTCTTCAATGTTATTTGTAGTTAAAACTCCAAAAATTATAGGTAATTCACTTTGTAATGAAATTTGGGCAACTCCTTTTGAAACTTCTGCACAAACATAGTCAAAGTGTGGTGTAGAACCTTTTATAACAGCTCCAAGAGTAATTATTGCATCATATTTTTGTGTATTTGCTAATTTTTTTGCAATTAGTGGTATTTCAAATGCTCCTGGCACCCAGGCAATATCAATATTTTCCTCAGAAACATCATTTCTTTTCAATACATCCAAAGCTCCTCCAACAAGTTTGGAAGTAATAAATTCATTAAACCTTCCAGCTACGATAGCTATTTTTACATCTCTTCCATCAAATTTTCCTTCAAAAGTTCTCATTTTCAAATCATCCTCTCATTATTTAATTTTTATTTTCATTTAAAACTAAAAAAGCCAAGAATACTGGATTCAAGGCTTTTACAATATAAAGGTAGGTAATTTTAATTTGTAATTATTGTAATTCTGAATTTTATTTAGATAATTCAGATTATATATCACAAAATTACTTAACAAATTCGAATTAAAAATTAATCATATCACTTCTACCATCTAGACTGTAACTATCGGTACTGGAATCACGCCAGTTCATGTCGTTTTCATTTCATTTAAAAGAAAAACAACTCGTGGACTTTTACCACCGGTCGGGAATTTCACCCTGCCCTGAAGTTTTAAGTTTATTTCTAAATTAATAATATCACTTTTTTATTATAATTACAAGCACTTTTTAAAAATTATATGAAATTTTTTTAGAAAAATCACTTTTTTTATTGACAAAATTTAAAACATAAGGTATTATTATATAAAATTAATATTAAATTAATAAATGTAAAAATTGATAAAAAAACATTTATATAAAATAAATCATCTATTAATTAAAAATAACAATATAATAGGAGGTAAAAGTGAAAAATACACTTGGAATACTAATTTTTCTAATATTTATGGCTTGCAGTAATAGCAAAAGTGAGGAATTGCAAGAAAATAAAAGTACAAATGAACAAATGACACAAATCCATACAATTTCCAGACAAGATAAAAGCTGTACTGAACTAGGAAAATATAACATTAATGTTGAAAAAATAGAATTAAAAAATAAAGGATTGGAGGAGATAAGCTGTATTGCAAATTATAAAAATGTAAAAGTTCTAGATTTACGCTGGAATAAAATCAAGGATGTAAAACCGTTGGGAAACCTGAAAAAATTGGAAGTTTTAAAAATAAATTTTAATCAGATAGAAAATGTAAAACCGTTATTAAATTTATCCAATTTAAAGGAACTATGGATACATAACAATAAAATAAGTGATATTAGAGGGATTGGGAAATTAACAAAATTGGAACATCTGGATATAAGTTTTAATCCGTTAAAAAATGGAGTAGGAGAAATTTCTGGATTGAAAAGGTTAAAAAGACTGGAATTACGGGAAGTTCCAAAGGAAATAGTAGATTATGTATATGAAAATTATCGTAATTTTATGATTCCTGAAAAAATATTTATTGAGCAAAGATACCCAGAACTCACTGCAAAAAGGAAAAATGAAGTAAAATATCCTAATTTTTCAGAATTTGAAAGTAAAATATATGGTTTTGAAACAGTAAAAATTATAAAAGAGCTTTCTACAAAGGAAATTGCACTGGATAAACTTCCAAAAGAAGTTTACAAGATAGTTGATGAATATAATAAAAATTCTGAAGAAGCGGATGATAAAGTGGAGGGAGCAGCTTTTTTTACAAATAATGTTTACTCAATATACACTCTTACTTATCCTTTTGTCTATGCAGGACAATCAAATAGTGAAACTTTTTTTACGAAAAATGGAAAAGTGATTGTAAGAGATATAGTAAATTTAAATTCACAATTGGAAAGTATCGATGGAAACAATCTGTTTTTATCAATAGTTGCAGCAAGTGGAGGGACAAATTATGCAATAACGGATATGAAAAGTGAACAGATGTGGCGTGAAGAATTTAGAGATTTTGGACTAATATCACCTAAGAGAACAGGTAAAATTTTTATAACAGCTTCAAAGGAAAATGTTGTTAATGTAAGAAAAAACCATGGTTCAGACAGTTCCATAATTCATAAATTAGCGAATAATGTTGCAGTTGAGGAAATTTCAAATGAAGAAGGCTGGAAATATGTGTATTTTTATAATAAAGATGGAGGATATTATATGAAAGGCTATATACATAAGAGCCAGTTAAAGTAGTTTATAAAAAGTAATTATAAATAAGAATTTTATACTATTCTCCGTTTAAATAGTAGATATTTTATAAATTTTAAATTATATATTATTAGTTTAAAATTTTTTATTGTTAATATAATTTCTATTTTTTAATGAGATTTAGTATTTTAGTATACAAAGAAAGGGTGTGATTGCTTTTTTAAAATTAATAAAATTAGTTTTGTGAAAGTTTTAAAATTAAAAGGGGGAAATTAATTGTGGTAAACAGGAAATTTAATGGGGTAGATATTGGGGATAGTGCAGTTGAATTTTTTGAAAAATTAGCGATATTGGAAAGTGGTGGAAAATATAATTTAGCAGATCAAAGTTCTTATATCGGAAAATATCAAATTGGAACAGATGTTCTGATGGATATGGGTTGGCTTCCAAAAGGTTCAACTTGGGCAAATGCTAGATTTATTGGTGAAGGTGCAACAAAATGGAAATTAACAGGTAAACGTAGTTTTTTAAATACGCCTGCAGCTCAGGATGAAGTTATGATGCGTTCTGTAAAGATGAGATGGGCAACTATGAAAAAACATAAGGATAAAATTTGTAAAAACATATCAGTTCCTAAAAATGCGATTTATAAAGGTCCAGGAAAAGTAACGGTTTCTGAAAAAATAGTAAAAGAAACAATGATGAAAAAACGAAAGTATGGATATAAAGCAGAAGATTTGAGGGGAAAAAGTTTTTTGCTTACATCATCTGGAATGATGGCGGCATCACATTTATGTGGGCAAGGTGCGATGTCTAATGCTTTGGAGAATAATTTTAAAGGTGTCTGGGGAATACCAGTAGATGGAAATGCAATGCCTTCCTTACTTTATGCTGAAAATTTAGCAGGATATGATTTATCAGTAATCATTGGATTTAAAGATAATTGTGAAGTTGGGCATAAAGTTGTGGAGAAGAATCATACTCAAACTGATAACAAAAATATAAATAAACAGGCAGTAGTCCAACAGAAACCTAAAACTAATGTTTCAAATAATTCCCAGCCAAAATCGACACAAATGCAAAAGCCTGCTTCAACATCAAATACTGCAAAAATGGAAAATGCTGAAAATAACAGCAAAGTAGGAGTGTTTACATTTAATGGGCAGAAATTTGAGGAAGTCTGGGATAGTGAAGAGTATAAGAGGGATAGAGCTGAAAACGGGAAAGCTCCTGAATTAGCTTTTGTAAGTCCAGAAGAGGCTATTTTAAAGAGATTGCAAGCTAAGTTTCAAGATGAAAATGTTTATAATCAGGATTATGTAAAATATTTGGAAACTAAGACTGGGAAAAAGGTGTTGGAAGAGAACAAGGAAGACATAAATGTTATTTTGAAAATGTATGACGAGGCAACCAAAGATAACAGGAATATTGGAAATGTGATAAGACAGCATGGGTTTGATATTTTAAGAGGAAGGGAAGAAAATAATGAAGTTTTGCGGATTCAGGATATAGTTTATTATATTTATTCGTATCCTATTCCAAATAAAAGTGCTGTGGAATCTTTAGAATATGTGTTTAGTCAATATTCGGCAAAATATGTGAAATTTCCTGATAAAAAACCAGTAAATAAATTTAAGAAGCAAAATGATTATGTGGATAAAATACAAGGCGTGATTCAAATACATGTAAAAGATGAGGAAGTTAAGATTGAAAAAAATAAATTGCCTGAAAAATATGATAAATATATGCAAGGAATAAAGGATATTGACGAAATTGTTATAAAAGTTAGTAAAAAACAGCCATCAGAATTGCAAAAGACAAGATGTGAAAATTTGATAAGGGAACTTGGTAAAAATGAGCTGGAATATGAAAAAACTTATTTGATGGACGAAAATGGAGTTAGGCAATTTCCTTTGTCAAGAAGACTGATTGACAATATAATAATTGAATTTTTGAAGGTACAGACTGGATTTAAGGAAGAAAATGAAATTAAGTATTTTGATAACCATAAATACAGAGATAGTAACATAGTGAGAAATTATTTGTTATGGTATATAAAAAAACACAAGGGAATAGATTTGCCTTCGAAAAGTGAAATGGGACTATTTGGCAGGCTTCAAAAAATTGGAAAAGATATAAGGGTAACTACTGTTCTTAATGACTGGATAACTTCAAAATCAGCTATAAAAGTGCGAAATATCAGAAAAATAAGCAATTTGATTGATGAAGTCTATGAAAATTACAGGGATGATTCAGATTTTGAGAAAGATAAAAGTATTATTCAGGCTTTATTTAAGGACAGCAAGGAATTAAGAGATTATGCGGCAAATATTGATTCTATGGACTTGTACGCCTTTTATAAATCATTTTATGACTTGCAGAATGTTATAAATCCTACTGGGGAACTGTTTGTAAATACTAACTGCATGTTAAAGTGTACACTTGGAAAGGATATTAGTAGGTTAATAATAAATGAGGATAGAGTTATGCTTAAAGGAGGAAAGCAGGCAAATATAAATGATACTAAAATACAGCCGTTTAAGTCCTGTAGTGCTATTGGAATTTGCCAACCTGCGTTAATAGGGGCGTGGGAGAAAAATACAGATGTAAAAGTGAGGGATAAGCCTGCATTATTGGATATTTCGACTATACAATGTATGCACGGTGGAACGATAAGCATTGATGATGCTGGGCAAAAGGAAGTGGGAACAGCAGTTACTAAGGCTAAGGAATTTAAGGAAGCTGTAAGAGATGCGGATTGTCAATACAGGCTGTTAATAAACATTTGTAGTGATGTAAACAATAATTTTATGCAGACGAAATTAAAAAAAGAGGCACAGAACTTTGCTAAGTGGAAGAGATATAAAACTGGAGTAATGAACAACATGCGTTCATATTTTTCAAAGGATGTAAAAAATATGCTTGGAATGAGAAAATTAACTGATTTTGAAAAGAAAGACAAAGAAAATTTCATAAAGAAAAATAAGGCAAAAATGCAAATTGCAAATCAGGAAGTTACTTCGGAAAAAGAAAAATATTTAAGAAAAAGAATTTATGCCACATTCAAGGAAGCCTATAAAAGTGTAAAACAAAAATCAGGGCCTAAATTTGATACTAAAGGGATAATAAAAAACTATGGCTTAAGTTTGTGTGATTACGAAAGAAAACGTTTTTATTCTGCAAAAATGCTCCCTGTAATAACTTATGGGTATTTAATGCGTGCTGGAAATCTGACTATAACAGAAAATGCAAAAAAACTGATTGAATCAGAATTAAATAGTGATGTAAATACTATAAATACAGAACAGATAAAATTACAGAACTACAAAATACAAATAAATGTAAAACAGACAAAGACAATTCCAAAACAAAGAATAAAATCATCAGATGTGTCAAACTGGATTGGAATAGGGAAAATGCTTTATACCTCTACAAAACATGCTCCAACTGCGAGAGATGTGTTAAATGCCATAAGAAAAAATGGAAGAAGTGTGGCGGTGTGCCCGTTTAGTCAAGGAGTGTGGGATGAAACTCATAGTTCTTCAAAATCTAATAATACTACACAGAAAAAAAGTGATAATAGTCCTAAAATGGAAATCAAGGAGAATACAGCTAAATATCAGTCAAATGTTCTGAACTCAAAATCTAATACTGTAAAATCTGTTAGTAAAAATACAAAAACAGAAAGTAATGCTAAGAGTCAAAATAATACTAAAAGTTCTCAAGCAGTTACGAGTTGTAAAACATGTCCACATACTGGAGTACAAGGGAAATATATTTTAGATGTTGTGAGAATAGAAGAACGTTCATTAGGTACATTATCTACATTTCGTATATTAGATCCTAGTGGTAGGGAAGTTTCTGGATTTAATGGATATGTAGTTGAGAGAGAAGGTCCTGATACGATTGTTTCTGGTAGAAAAAAGAGAATTGTACAAGGTATGCATCAATTGAGATGGCATCAAAGACCTGATAAAATAAAAAACGGAAAAATAATACGGAAAGGGTATTTAGCAGTAGGTGTTTTTAATCATACTGAAAATCCTCAAGGTTTAGAACATAAAAGATTAAAGAAAAAAGTTTTAATTCATGAAAATAGATTTGTTTTAATTCATCCAGTTGGAGTAAGTTCTGGTTTAGAAGGATGTTTGGCACCTGCGAGAAATTATAAAAGAAATGGGGATAGATACGTTACACAAGGGTCTCAAGATTTATTTAATGAAATAATAAAATTTATTAAAAAAATAGAGGAAAAAAAAGTTGTAAATCATAATGAACTTATAAAATTTAGATTGAGAGTATCTAATAAAATAAACAAATAGGTATATATTTTATTGAGATTTCATTTTAGATAATTATAAATTTTTATATGAAGAAAGGGTATAAAATGAAAAAATTAATAATTCCACTAGTTTTATTAACAATTTCCTGTGGTGCTAAAAACAAAGAAAATACAACTTTAAAAAACAAGGAGGATATGAAAAAAGTGAAAATTCAAAATCAAAATAAAAAAGAAACATCAAGTTTAGAAGATTTTTTTAAAAAATACTCTTATTTAGATTATGTTTTTTCAAATGATCGATATGACTGCATTAATGTTTCAAGTAATAATATTTTAAAAAAATATATAAAAAATAAAGAAAAAAATTTAATAAAATTAAGAGACAGTTCTCAAATTTTTGAAAATTTACCAAAAGAAGAAAGAATAAAAAAAATCATAGAAATAATGTTGGAATTGTTAAAAAAAGAAGAAGAGCATAACTTAGATTGGGTTATCAATAAGCTAGAAATAATGGAATATTTAGTTGCAGAAATATCAGAATATAATAATGGGTTACCAAATTCAAATATAGATGCAGGTAGAAAGAGTTTTTATAAAAAAAGTTTTTTTGAATTTTTAGAAAAAAATTATTCAAAAGAAGAAATAGAAAAAATATTGGAAACTATAACTATTGAAGTTGAACATGGTAACTATTATATAGATGGAAGATATGGATTGAAAAAGATAGATGAAGTTATAGAGAAATTAGAAAAAATTGAACCTATAACATCTGAAGAATGGACAGAAAATGAAAATAGAGGAGCAGAAAAATTTTTTGACAATCAAATCGAAGATAGTTTTTGTAGTCCAGCATATATTCTAAAAAATAATAAAATTATGATAGTAGATGAATATAATAATAAAAAAGTAATAAAAGAAATTAAAATAATGGATTATAAAAATGTGAGTCTTATACTCTATAAAAATATTATTTATATTTATGATGCTGGAAAGATATTTGAATATAGTGGAAAAAATTTTGAAAATGTAAAAGTTGTGGAAAGTAGAAATGTCTTTTGAGTGATGTGAAGAATTCTACAATTCTACTTCAAATTCAAATGTAAAGTATAAGATAATAAGGTGAGAATAATTCTACAAAATTAATAAGATCAGTCACAATAAATATTGACAAATCTTAAATTTTATTGTATCATCACATTAATTAAAAAAAAATTAAAAATATAAAGAAGGGGGAAAATAAAGTTATTTGGAATATCGTCTAAAATTGGTTTAAATGGATTGCAAAAAGTTGATAGCCAGTAATTAATTTTTATATGATGCTAAGAATAATTTTAAAAGGAAAATGGGGAATAAAAATGTTATAAATCAGACTAATCGAACGATTTTATTTGAGGAAATTAATCCAGAGAAAATGGATATATTGACGCTTATTAATGATGCAAGGGATATGGATTCGCTGGATGATGAGAATGTTATTGAGATTAACAGGCATCTTTTGGTTGGAAGCTTTAAAGAATTTTTGGAAAAATTAGATCCTAGAATAAGATGTACAGTAAAACATTTGATAAATTTTATGGAAGATAAATATAAGGTAAGAATGAGAGTCACAGATGGATACAGAAGTCATGCTCAGCAAAATGAACTTTATAAAAAAGGGAGAACAACAAAAGGGCCTGTAGTAACACGGGTTAAAGCAGGATACAGTTATCATAATTACGGTTTAGCTATTGATGTTTGTACAATAGAAAATGAAAAAGCATACTGGAGAGAAAAAGATTATAAATTATTTAATAATGAAGCTGTAAAATTTGGTACAGAATGGGGAATTAAGTTTAAAGACAAACCACATTTTCAATTTAGATTTGGTAAAACAGCAAGTCAACATTACCAAGATTATAAAGATAGAGGAAATAAATTGAGTTATACACCTTAAAAAAATATAGAATTATGGAGAGTGGTAATTATGAGATTAAAAAATAAAATTATAAAAAATATAATAATGATGTATTTTTTTATTTTTAGTATATCCTGTATGGCAGATAATAAAATTGATAAAAAATATCAAAAAATAATTTCAGATATAAAAGAATTTGAGAAAAAAGGGAAATTTATTGGATATTTTGATGATTCTTGTAATATTACAAAAGGAAAAGAAAGAGCAAAATATTACAGAGTTTTACATGAAAAAAATAATGGAACATATTTAATTACTCAACATGATTTAGACGGAACATTAAATGAAATATATCAGGCAACAGATGAATATGATTGTTGGGGAAGAGATGATAATTCGTACAATAGGAGAGAAGGAAAAACTATTTCTTTTTTTCAAAATGGTACAAAACTTCGAGAAGCAAATTATAGAAATGGAAAACTTGAAGGAAAGGAATACTGGTATAATGAGAACGGTAAAATATATTGGATATTAGAATATAAAAATAATATTCAAAATGGAAAGGAAATACGATATTTTGATAATGGAGAAATTGAGGTAGAAGAGAATTTTAAGAATGGTAAAAGACATGGAGAAGGGCGATATTATTATGAAAATGGCAAGTTGGCTACTGTAACTAATTATTTGAATGGAATTATACACGGTAAGAGTATTACTTATTATAAGAATGGTAGAATAAGTTCAGAAACTATGTATAAAAATGGTGAAATTGAAGGAAAATGGGCGGATTATAATAAGGATGGCTCAATAAGGGATCAGGGGGAAGTAGTTAATGGAAATGGCAAGTTTAGAACATATTTTGAGAATGGAAAATTGCATTCTGAAATAATTTATAAGAATGGGAAAAGAAAATATGTTGAATATTATGAAAACGGGAAAATAAAGGGCTCTTTGACATTTCATGAAAATGGGGATATAAGTGGTGAAGGAGAAAATGTTTATTATACAGAATAAAATTTAAAAATAAAATTGAAAATAATGATATTGACAAAATCTTAATTATAGTGTATCATTATATTAATTAAAAATAAATTAAAAACATAAAGAAAGGGGAATTGAAGTTATTTGAAGTATTGTTTAAAATATAATATGGAAAATAATTTTAAAAGGAAAATGGGGAATAAAAATGTTATAAATCAGACTAATCGAACGATTTTATTTGAGGAAATTAATCCAGAGAAAATGGATATCTTGACACTTATTAATGATGCGAGGGATATGGATTCGCTGGATGATGAGAATGTTATTGAGATTAACAAGCACCTTTTAGTTGGGAGTTTTGAGGAATTTTTGGAAAAATTTGATCCAAAGGTGTACAGTTATTTTGATGCAGAGAGTCAGAGTATTAAGTATATTTTGAAAAAGCCGGAGGGAGTGCCTGAGGATCTTGTGACAGAAATTAAGATTAATAATGGAAATACGTTTTTTAAAATGCTTAGTACCTTGATTGAGGCTAGAAAGTCGCAAGGGAACAGGAATGTGGATTTTAAGTTTGAAAATATTTTGGAGTTAATTTCACCGAAAAAGGTTATCGAGGATATTAAACAAACGAGAAAAGAGATTGCGTATATTTATCAGAAATATGAAGAATTGGATGATGAGAATCCTAAAAAACTGGAATTAGGGGATAAACTTAACTCAAAATTTGAGGAGGCTTCGGAAAATTACAGTAATGTACTTGGGATGTTGCCACTTGCGATTGAAGATATAAAAACTCGGCTTTTAATTGGAAATGATACAAATAATTTTAAATCAGAGAAAATAAAGCTGGGAATGCTGCAAGTAGGAGAAAAAGGGGAACTTGAAGTAATTGAGTATAAGCAGGAAAATCAAACTTCACTTGCAATGATTGAAGAGAAAAATACGACGGCTCTAGTTGAGGCTTTTAAAGATGACTATGAAAATGTGACAGATGAGCCGAATAAATATATTAGCGATTTGGTTGTTAGAACGTTTGTGCCGCTTGCAAAGACATTTGTGGATGTTGATCCTGAGCAGGAAGTTGAAAATTATAACAATTATTTGGCGTTTTATAAGTCGGCACAGGAGGATTTTATAAAAATTGCGAAACCTCTGATTGAAAAAATATTGGGTGTAAAAATGTTTTTTGAACAGTATGATGTGAGAATGGGGCTTATGAAACCGACGCTTTTGATTACAAATATAAAGCCTGAAATGATTGTAAAGGCTGGAAATAAGGATAAATTGAGAGCATTTTTGAACACAACTAATGAAAAGAATGATTTTAACAATACTGTATGGTTTGGGATTTATCCAAATGTTGATTTGGAGATGAAAAAATCTGAGAAAAAAGTTCGTGAAAGATTTATGGGGAGTAAAAAAGATGAGAAAACTGAGAAAAATACAGTTGAAGTTTTGACAAATTTAATGACTGTGCTGGCAGAATATAGAGTTCAAGTATTTTTTAATTTTGAAGGAAAGCCTGAAACTTCGTTTGACAATCTAGCTACAATGGGTGTGGATAAATATATTGAAAAGACCCAAGTGTTGGAAAATCAGAAATATTCTGAATATTTAATACCAGTAATTCCTAATTTTACTATAATTCCAAAGGATAAATCAGGTGTTATGCTGGATTATAAAATGAAATTTGAAGAAGAAACAGGGGTATCACTTTCAAAAGAACAGGAAGATTTGTTAAAATTCTGGATAGAAGGCGTATATGTTGATGCGTCATATGTTGCAGCTGGAATAATTGGTGCTACGCAATGTCCAAATTACTTGAAAGAAAGATTTTCAAACGTATCACCACAGTATCCAGGAGTACGTTTTGATATTGAGGAAAAGGACAATTCTTATCATACAAAAACAACAATGTCTAAGGAAATATCAGGATTTACAAATACAATAAAAGATAGGATAAATCAGTTTAACTATGGATTTGTATTTTCATCGGATAATGCGAATGTGGCACGTGAAAAAATACGGAATATAGTTGTATACAAGGCAAGAACTTTGCTAAAAAATCTGGATGGAGGTTATGAACCGCTTTACAAGACACTTACGACAACGTATATCGAAAGAACGCTAAGGTTTATAACAACAGACTTTAAGGAAGACAAGTTGAATATATTTTTCAGCACAAATCCTGAAAGTCAGAAATCAGTATGGTTAAAAGATACAAAATTTGTAAATGGAATTATGCAAAAAGGGGATGACTTGTCGCATATAATTGATGTGGATAATGGAATTTGCCAGTTAAATATAACTTTTGCAGGAAACTTGAAGAATTTACAAGTTGAAATTAATAAAAATTAGTAAGATAAAAAAATGGGGGAAAAATGGTTGAAAATAAGTATCCGATATTTGGGACTGGACAGGTAATAAGTAAGGAGGCACTTGATTTATTGAGGGATAATCCAGCTGAATTGACAGAATTATTGTATTTGGATAGAAAAGATGGAATAATTTCAGGATTTAATCTTGTTGCAGATACAGAAAATAAGCAAGTGACAGTAACAAAAGGAATTGTGAAATGTGGTGGAAAAATTTTTTGGATGAATGAGGATTATAAATTTGATATGCCTGAAATCGAGAATAGATATGTTTTAAAACTAAAGTTGCTTTCAGACTTTGAAGAAAGAAAATTTTATGTTAGAAGTGCTGATTTTTCACTAGAAATTTTGAATAATGGAGAAAATATTGAAATAAAGAATGAAGATGGATTTACTAAAAATGAATTTGATTTGAATAATCAATTAGAAGTGAGTGCTGATAATATTGAAAATACTAGAAGAAAGAAAATTGGAGAAATTGAAATAACACGATTTATTACAAGAGTTGGGGCGGAACTTAGAAATGATTATAATAGTTTTATAGATTTAAGACGTGATTTTAACTTGCTGGAACTGATAAATACAAAATGTTCTTCAAGACATGAATTTGGGACACTTCATCCTAAAATTTTGGAACTATTTGGAAAAGAGGCTTCCAAAAAGGCAAATTTGGATATTTATGATGTTAATTTTTATGTAAATTGCTTAAACGGAAGTGTGGAGAGAGATGTTATAATTGCCTATGTTAATTTAAAATTACAAATGGAACATGAGAATCATAGTAACGAGGAACTTTATCAGTATTTAATCAAAATTTTGGATAATTTGGGGAAAGATAGGGAAATTGCTCAGAAAAAAAGGATTATTCCAAGAAAAATTACGATTGAATAAAAAATTGAAATTTATTAATTTTTCTAATTTTATACTATTTGCTATTTAAATAGTACAAATCAATTAAAACTGCTTTTTAAGGAAATTACATAAATACTAGGTTTTAATCCTTTACCAAAAAGATTTATAATAAATTCGTTATTTAAATAGGGTTTACTATCAGTATTAAATATGAATACAATTACAAAAAAAACACTCAGGTAGCTACAAAAATCTATAATTTAACTACTTGAGTGTATTTCTAGGAATTAATCTTGATGGGATTAGTCAACTGTAAATATGAATTGATTTCCAGCGTATAAGCCTAATTTATTTTTATTCAGTTTAAATGTATAGGTACCATCTGTCAGACTGTCGTTTTTTTCATTAAAAGTAAGATTTTTGGTATCTGTTTGCATTCCATTTTCAGATTCACCTTTATAAGTTATCTTGTATTGGTTGTTTTCTTTAGAAAATACTAAAATTCTATCTTCCATTGGGATTTCCTTACCAATAAGTTTGTCCACATGTTGTAAAGTCTGGCTAGCCTTTACTTCTTCTGGTTTTACTTGAGAAGGAGGCTGATTGTTGGCATTTTCGTTAATAGTTTCAGAGGATTCTACAACTGGCTGTGCTTCCTGTGGGTTAGATTGGGAATTGTTAGTTGTAGCATCGGCACTTTGTTGTTCAATCTGAATTTCATCCTGATCCGCATTTTGGGCTTCATCTTTTTTTCCACAGCTCATTATTGCTAATATCGCAAATGTACTGATTAACATTTGTTTTTTTAAATTCATAAATTACCACGTCCTTTTCAATTTATTCTTAGTATATATTTTATATTGTTTTTGAATAAATTACAAGGGCTGTGACAATAAATGTTTACTAAAAGTTAGGCTTGATTAATTTTTTATAATATTTTCTTAAAAAAAAATAAAATTTTGAAAAAAAGGACTATTCTTTTTTGAAAAAGTGTGGTATAATAACTTCAGATAACCAAAAGCAAGTAACATGTAACAAAAAATATATATTTGTAACAGTAACAGTTGTTTGAGGTGTAAAATTTTAGGAGGTAATACTTTGTTAGGTAAAGTAAAATGGTTTAACGACAAAAAAGGATTTGGATTTATTTCAGGAGAAGATGGGAATGATTATTTCTTACATTTCTCAAAAATCAATAAAGAAGGATTCAAAACAGTTAACGAAGGTGAAGAAGTAAGCTTTGATGTAGAAGAAGGACCAAAAGGACCTCAAGCAACAAATGTAATTTCTCAATAATCGATTAATTAATTTTTTGTTTAAAGAAAGGCTGTTTCAAAATGATAAATTTTGGAATGGCTTTTTCCTTTATATATGATTTTTATTTATAAAATATAGAAATTTATTTTAAAATTGAACTTAAAACTTATAATTATTTCATTTAAATCCTGATTTGTTTTTATCAGTTAAAAATTAAAAAAATTTACTATGCAGAAGGTGAGGAGATATTATGCTGGTGGATTATCACATGCATTTTGAATATGGGAGTTATGATGAGGATTACGTAAATCCGTTTTTTGAAAAGGCAAAAGAAATGGGGCTTTCGGAAATAGGGATAACGGAGCATACCCATGGATTTAAGGAATTTAAGGATTTGTATTATGATGAGCTGATTTTGGATGACAGTGAAACTGGGAATTTCCAGAAAAAATGGCTTGAGCAGAAAACAAAATTTGTCCATACATTGGATGAATACAGAGATTTTATAGATAAATTGAAATCAAAGGGGTATCCAGTAAAATTTGGAATTGAAGTGTGTAATTTTAAAAATCAGGAGAAAGTTAAGGAAATATTGTCTAAATATGATTTTGACTATCTAATTGTTTCGATTCATTTTATTAAGGGTTGGGGATTTGATTTCAGTGCTTTGAAGCATAAATTTATTGATGAAGATTTGGTGCAGATTTGGAAGGATTATGCAAAAGAGATTGAGGATGTTGCAAATACTGGAATGTATGATATTTTAGGACATCCGTTTAATTTGAGATTATTTAGAAATATTCCAGAAAAAAGAGATGTTGACAGCTTGCTTGAAAGTACGGCTAGATGTTTGAAAAAAAATAACATGGTTGTGGATATAAACACAGGGACGTTTTATCGTTATCCAATCAAAGAAATTACTCCGTACAGGGATTTCATGGAATATGTGAAAAAATATGATATTCCTGTGATTTTGTCAAGTGATTCACATTATTCTGAGCATGTTGGAATGAAAATAAAGGAAGCTGGGGAATATGCAAAGGAATTTGGAATTACTGAAATGGTAACCTTTGATAAGAGAAAGAGAAAAATGGTTGAGATAGGTTAAAAATAAAAAATAGGGATTGCCTCAGAATGTGAGATAATCCCTTTAATTTTATTAATTTCTTTTTTTCTTGATGTCTTCCCAGTCTAATGTATTAGAAAATTCTTTCATAAATGCAATTAAAATTCCTAAAAATAGTCCTAAAAACAGAGAACCGGCTATAACCAGCTTTTTATTCAATGCAGGTTTTGTTATTGAATTTACGTATTTAACAACTGGATTTGAGTCATTTTTTAATAGACGGTAATATGCCAATCTTGATACTAATGTGTCTGTTAAAGAGTCTTTTGTAGTTCGGATATCAATATTTTGCGTTAAAAAGCTATATTGCTGCTCCAATAATTTTATTTGTGTATCCAAAAAGTTATTTTTTCTTTCAAGCAGATAGCCCTGTGCAAGTGCCGGGTACTCTTTTGCAAAATTTTCCCCTTCAGTTTTGTTATTTGTAGTGAATTTTACTTTTACCGTTGGATCGTTATTTTCTGACTGTGCTGTCAATCTTGTTGTCATTTCCTTAAAGAACTTATCCTCTGGTAAATTTACATTTCTTAAAGTTTTTGAATTTTTTTTCAAGTATGAGTAAAAGTCAAATGAATTTAGTGAAAACTGTGAATTTTCTCCAATTTCAGTAAGAACTTTATCATTTCCATAAAGGGTAATGTCTGATTTAAAGGATTTGTTCACAAAGACAAAAGCTGTAGAAAGTATTACAACTATTATCGTAGTTAAAGCGATTAAAAATTTATTTTTATAAATAATCTTGATTATCAAGCTGGCGTCAATTATTTGTTGATTTTTATTATCCATTTTATTTCCTTTCAAATTAAATTTTTATATATCAATTTTATCAAAAAAAGTGTAAAATGACAATGGGGAATTTAAAAAAATTTAATTGAAAATGATTTTTTTTATATATTATAATAAAATAAAAAATCATATTAAGAATTTGGGGACTAAAAATGATTTACACAATAGAAATACTAGCAGAAATGCAAAAAGAGTTTAGCAAGATTGCTTCTGAAAATGGGAAAAGTGAAAATGAATTTATTCTTGAACTGATAAGGGAGCAAATTGAAGACTATGAAGATGCGATTGCATTGGATAAAGTTATTGAGGAAAGTACAGGGGATTTTGTGGATTTTGATGATTCTGTAAAAGAGTTAGGGCTTGAAAATGAAATATAAAGTAAAATTGAGCATAAGTGTATAGGTAAAAAATTAAAGGTTATCTTGAAAAACAAGGTAGTCTTTTTTGTTGGAAATAAAAATTATAAAATGAGATAAAAATATGATATAATTATTTATTGATAAAAACTGAAAATAAAAAGACTAACTATATAATGTCAAGTTTTTTTTTCAAAAAAAAACAAAAAATTTTTTTGAGGAATTTATTTAAATTTTTGCATAACAAAATAGGTAATTTAATAATTTAAATCACTTAAATGGTTAATTAATGATATTTTTAAAAAGTTCGTTTTTAGTTTGTAAATGGTAAATAACTCTGACTAATTTTTTAACAACGTGAGATATGGCAACATTAAAATGTTTACCTTGAGAACGTTTTCTGGCAAGATGTTCCTTAAATACAGGGCAGTAGATACTGGTTAGTCTTGCAGCATTGTATAAAGCGTAT
>NZ_AXVL01000025.1:13736-50730 GCF_000482505.1 Leptotrichia trevisanii DSM 22070 | reverse complement strand
CAAATATGTGCAACCGTTAGCAGTAAGAACAAACTTGACAGTGGGACTTACAGCAGCCTATGAGAATGAACTAGGAAAAGTTGGAGATGTGAACAACAGAGGAAGAGTAAGATACACAAGTGCTGACTGGTTCGGAATCAGAGGGGAAAAGGATGACAGAAAAGGAAACGGTAAGTTTGACTTGAACATTGGAGTTGACAACACAAGATTTGGAGTAACAGTAAATGGAGGATATGATACCAAAGGTAAGAATGTAAGGGCAGGTATTGGATTTAGAGCTATTTACTAGAACGAAGAATTGGGAAAAGCGAAGAACTTTAACAAATAAAGATTAAACAGATGTTTAAGTTAAGAACTTGAAAAAAGAAAAAGGATGAAAGGGCAGTGGAACTTAGGTTTTGCTGTTCTTTTTTCATAATTTTTCTAATATTATTTGACTTTTGGTAAAAATACAAATATAATGTGGTTAATAATAAATAAAAAAGAGAGGAATTGAGGGGACATGATTAAAAAGGGAAAAAATGAGAAAGTGGAAAAAAAGAAAAATTTGCCAGTTGGAATTGACAATTTTGAAGTGATGATACAAAATAATTACTATTATTTTGACAAAACTGGGCTGATTGAAGAAATTCTGGAAAGTGGGACGACAAGAATTCTGTTTACAAGACCACGTCGATTTGGAAAATCGCTTAATATGTCGATGTTAAAGTATTTTTTTGATGTGAAGAATAAGGAAGAAAATAGAAAACTTTTTGAAAATTTAGAAATTTCTAAAAGTGAATATTTTGATAGACAGGGGCAGAATCCGGTTATTTTTATCAGTTTTAAGGATTTTGAGGAAACAAACTGGGAAAATGGTTTTAACAGTATAAAAGAGGAAATAAAATCCTTGTACAATGAATTCAGATTTTTGCGGGAAAAACTAGAAAAAAGCGATTTAATGGATTTTGATAATATATGGTTAAAAAAAAAGGAAGGTAATTATAGCCGTGCCTTGTCAAACTTATCAAGATATTTATTTGAATACTATGGCAAGAAAGTTGTTTTATTAATCGATGAATACGATAAGCCAATAATAAAAGCACATGCTAATGGGTATTATAATGATGTGATAAATTTTTTCAAGACTTTCTTTGAAAAGGCAGTAAAAGGAAATGATTATGCAGAAATCACGGTAATTACAGGAATTTTAAGGATTGCTAAGGAAGGGATTTTTTCTGGACTCAACAATCTTAAAGTGAATACTGTTTTGAGTGATAATTATACTGAACATTTTGGAATTTTGGAAAGTGAAGTTGAAGAGGCATTAAAATATTACGAGCTTAACTTCGAACTGGAAGAAGTCAAAAAGTGGTATAATGGTTATTGTTTTGGGAAAAAGGAAGTTTACAACCCTTGGTCTACGATTAATTTTTTAGATGACAAGAAGATTGAAGAACATTGGGTAAATACTTCAAGTAATGATGAAATTATGAACTATTTGGAAAATTCAGACGAGAAAATTATTTTTGAGCTGGAGGAGTTGCTTAGCCATAAGAGCATAAGGAAGGAAATTTATGATTTTGTGACGTTTCAGGATATAGATTATGCCTTGAACTTGAATAAAAATAATTACGGATTTGAAGTTAGGGAAAATGGGAAAAATTATGAAATTGAACGGGATTATTTTATGAATGACTTCGGGCATGCGAATATTTGGCAATTTTTCTTGCATAGCGGATATTTAACCGTTGAAAAAAAACTTGGAAGAAATGTTTACGACTTGAAAATTCCAAATGAGGAACTGTTTGATTTTTTCAGAATAAGATTTTTGTATAGAACGTATCGGGGACATTACAGATTTTATGGACTTGAAGAGCATTTGATTAATGGAAATTATGAAAAATTTAGATTGGAAATAAGGGAACTTTTAAAAAATGCGATAAGTTTTAGGGACTTGAAGGAAGAAAATTCTTATCATTTGTTTGTAATTGGACTAGTTTCCATAATGTCAGAAAATTATTTTGTAAAGTCGAATGTGGAAAGTGGAGATGGAATTCCTGATTTGGTATTAAAGCCAAAAGATAAAAATAAAAAAGCATTTATATTTGAATTTAAATATTCAAGGGCAAAAGACAGCAGAAATTTGAAGAGAACTGCAAAAAGTGCCTTGAAGCAAATAAATGACAGGAATTATTTTGCAGGGTTAAAATATGAAGGTTATAAGGAAATTGTGAAAATTGGGATGGGATTCAGGAAAAAGGATGTGGAAGTTGTGGTTGAGGAAGAATAACTAGAAAAAGCGGGTATGAGATTATGATGTTCATACCCTCTAAATTTTTTTATAAAACATTTTCATCAGTTGAGAAATATACTAAAATATGTTATTATTAAAGAACAAAAAATGCAAGAAATGAGGGAAATTATGGAACAGACAGTATTTTCCGTAAGTGATATAAATAGGGAAGTTAAAATGTTTTTGGAGGGGACAAATACTTTTAAGAACATTTTTATTGAAGGGGAGCTTTCTAATATTACGTATTATCGTTCGGGACATTTGTATTTTACGTTAAAAGATGCAAGTGCAAGCGTAAAATGCGCTATTTTTCGTTATAAGTATAGAGGAGTGCCTGAGGACTTGAAGGAAGGAGATTCGGTAAAAATTCGTGGGAGCGTTACGCTTTATGAGGCGAATGGAAGTTATCAGATTGTGGCGGATTTTCTTGAAAAGAGCAATTCTCTAGGGCTGCTTTATGAAAAAATGGAAATGCTTAAAAAAATGTATTTTGAAAAGGGATATTTTTCTGATGAAATAAAAGAACAGTTGCCTAAATTACCGATAAATATTGGAGTTGTAACAGCTGATACAGGAGCTGCAATCAGAGATATTATAAACACGACACATAAAAGATTTCCAAATGTGAATATTTACCTTTATCCAGCAAAAGTTCAAGGAGAAGGGGCAGCACAGGAAGTTTCAGCGGGGATTGAGTTTTTTAATAGGATGAACGAAGAGAAACAGCTTAAAATAGATACACTTGTTGTTGGACGTGGCGGAGGAAGTATTGAGGATTTGTGGGCATTTAACGAGGAAGCTGTGATAGAAGCCATTTATAAATCGGAAATTCCTGTAATTTCAGCGGTAGGACATGAAATTGATAATCTTCTTTCAGATTTAGTCGCTGATAAACGGGCGGCTACACCAACTCAGGCAGCAGAAATCTTGATTCCTGAAAAAGATAAATTAACAGATGAACTGGAAAGTAAAAAGAATCTTTTGAGTAAATTACTTTTAAATAAAGTTGCAATGATGAAAAAAGAACTGGAATACAGAAAAAATAACTATTATATAAAGAATTTTGCAAATATTCTAGATAATAAAAAATTTGAATTAATAGAAAAAGAACAGAAATTATCAAGAGAACTTAGAATAATTGTACAAAAGTCAAGGGAACAGCTGGATTACCGAAAACAGAGATTTGATAGAATTAATTTACAAAAAATAATTTTAAGCGAAAAAGAAAATTTAAAGAAAAAATCAGCTGAATTAAATCAGATAATGCTGGAATTTTTTGAGAATCGAAAAAATGAACTGAAATACAAAAAAGTGCAGCTATCTAAATATTCTGTAAGTGATATTTTAAAACAAGGGTATACGATAACTCGAAAAAATGGGAAAATTGTTAAAAGAGGGATTGAGCTTAGTCGAGAGGATAAGTTGGAGATAGAGTTTTTGGATGTTAAGAAGAAAGTGGTTGTTAAGTAATTATTATTAAAGAAAAATATTGATTTTTTCAACCTTTTGTATTAAAATATACAAAATGTATATTTTTTAAAAGGAGTGGTTTAGGATGGAATTTTATCTTTTAGAATTTAGATTAAATGGAATAAAAAATATTGAAAAAACGATTGAAATTAGTTTTTATAAGCAGGATATACGCAATTTTAATAGGGAAAATTATAATGTTAAAGGAATTTTTGGAAGGAATGGAATTGGGAAAACTGCTGTTATAAAAGGAATTGAAATTTTAAGAAATATTGTATTAGACAGTGACTATTTAATTTTAAAAAGTAGTTTGTTAAATGAAATAATAAATAAAAAACTTAAAGAATGTTATTTGTCTTCTGAATTTTTGATTATTGATAAAAATAATAAAAAACATATTTTTGAACATTCAATAAGTTTGAAAATAGAAAATGGGAAAATTATTATTACAAAAGAAATAATAAATAAAAAAAAGCTAGATAGAAAAGAGATATTAAAAACATTAATTATAGAAAATGGAAAGATAAACAAAGAGAAGTCAAATTATTTTAAAAATTTAGATGAAATAGAAAAGTTATCAATGAATTTGCTGGATAGAAAAAGTATAATAAAACTGGTTATTGATGATGTTGAAAAATATGAAACAAATGAATTAAAATCTGAAAAATTTGGATTTATATATTTATATGTATTGTATTCAAAAATTAATGTCTTTACTCATTTGGAAGATAGTCATTATAAAATGGTTTATATCAATTTTGAAAATCAAAATTGGCTTGATAAAATATATATTGATTATGTAAATCAAGAAGCTAAAAAGAGAAATATCTTATCTAAAACAAAAGAAGAAATTGAAAATTTGAATAAAAGTCTAGAAAGAAAAGAAAGATTTTTGAAATTATTTAATCCTGAACTAAATAAAATAGAGTTTGAAAAGAAAGATTTTGATGAAAATTATTATGAAATTGAATATGTTTTCAACTACAAGGATTACAAGATAAATTTTGAATATGAAAGTATGGGAATGAAGTCACTGTTTAGATTATTTGATGTTTTAGATACAGTTAATAATGGTGGAATTGTGTTTGTTGATGAAATAGATATGAGTATTCATGATTTATATTTGAATAGGTTAATTGAGTTTTTTGCTGAAAATGGGAAAGGACAGTTTACGTTTACAGCTCATAATACAAGTATTTTGGATACTTTAAAAAAATATAAAAATTCGATAGATTTTATGACTGAATATCAGGAAATAAAGCCTTGGATAAAAAATGGAAATTATTCTCCAAGAAAGCAGTATTTGGAGGGGATGTTACCAAATATGCCATATAATATTGAGTATTATGATTTTTTTGAAATATTTAATATATTTGAAGAGAAGAATTAAAGGGGAGTTATGAAACTGTGGCTATTTTTGGTTGAGGGAAATTCAGATAAAATATATGTTGATAAAATTGTCAAGTATTATGTGGAATCTGAAAAATTGAAGAAAGAAATTAAATTAGAGTGGATTATTCTTGATGGGAAATATAATTATAATAAAAAAGAAAAACAGATTAAACAAAAAATAAATAAATTTAAAAATCAAAATAGAAACTCTGATTATGAAATCATTTATGTGATTGATTTGGATAAATTTAAAAGAGAAGAGAAAGATAGAATATTTTTAGAAGATATAAAGAAATTTATTCAAAAAAATAAATATAAATTGATAAAAAATAATGAAAATATTGAAATGATTTTGAAAATTGATAATAAATCTAAGAATAAAAAGGAAAAGGTTAAAATTGCTGAAAAATTTATAATGAAAGAATCAATTGAAAAATATTTAAGGATTGAAGAACCTGAAAATGTAAGTATTGGAAGTAATATTTTTAAAATATTGGATATTTTAGAAAGCGAGGTATAAAAATGTCTAAAAGAGAAAATTATTTATCGTGGGATGAATATTTTATGGGAATTGCATTTTTGTCTGGAATGAGAAGCAAGGATCCATCTACACAGGTTGGGGCTTGTATTATTGATGAAGATAAAAAAATAATAGGAATTGGATATAACGGGTTTCCTATGGGAAGTTCGGATGACAGTATGCCTTGGGATAAGGACGGAGAGTTTTTGGATACGAAATATCCTTATGTTGTGCATGCTGAACTTAATGCTATTCTTAACAGTATAAAATCTCTTAAAAATTGTACTATTTACGTGACACATTTTCCGTGTAATGAGTGTGCAAAGGCAATTGTTCAATCAGGAATAAAAAAAGTAATATATTTTTCTGACAAGCATAAGTCGCTTGATTCAACAAAGGCTTCGAGAAGGATTTTTGAAAATGCACAGGTGGAAATGATTCATCTTGAAGTTGAAAAAGAAGGGATAAATATAAAGTTTAAGGATTAGATATATTTTGCAAAAAGTATCGTTATTTTTAGTTGAGAAAAAAGTAATATTAGTATATAATGTATTTAAACTTTTGAAAATTTTAAAAGAGGTGAGATTGATGGAAGCAACAGCGATTAAAAAAGTGGTAGCAATGGGAATCGGTGCAGCGATTTATATTGTATTATCAAGATTTGTAGCAATTCCAACACCAATTCCTAACACGACATTGCAAGTAACTTTTGCATTTGTGGCGTTGATGGCATTTATATACGGGCCTGCAGTTGGGCTGGGGATTGGATTTATTGGGCATGTGCTTAATGATATTTCAGGATATGGAAGCGTGTGGTTCAGCTGGGTTGTAGCAGCTGCGTTTTTTGGAATGGCAAGTGGATTTTTAGGGAAAATTATTAAAATTGAGAATTTTAATGGAGCAAAAATTGTAAAATTTATAATTGGGGAAGTAATTATAAGTTTGATAAGCTGGGTAGTTCTGGCTCCGATTATTGATATTGCAATATATAAGGAACCACAGGCGAAAGCATTTGCACAAGGAGTTACAGCGGCACTTGGGAATATGTTGATTGTAGCAATCTTAGGGACAATTTTAATATTCGCATTTTCAAAAACAATAGTAAGCAAAGGAAGTTTAAAACAGGAATAATTTCAAATAACCCGCATTTTTCAAGTAGTCTTAGGTGGCTGTGAGAAGATTAGGCGGGTATTTTGTTTAATCTTTATGGAACTAAAAATTGGAATTCAGATTACTGAATAAATTTAAATAAAAAAGTATATCTCTAGCTTGAAAGGAGGAAAATTTGAAAGAAAATAGAAAGATTGCTGTAAATTTTGAAAATTTTACATTTAAGTATGAAAGTCAGTCGGAACCTACATTACATAATATAAATTTGAAAATTTATGAAGGGGAGAAAGTTGTAATAATAGGACCGTCAGGTTCGGGGAAAAGCACGTTGGGGCATTGTGTAAATGGACTTGTCCCTTATTTTTACAAAGGGGAAATTACAGGAAAGTTTGAAATTTATGGGAAAAAGTGCAAGGAAGTGTTTGAACATTCTAAATATGTGGGAACTGTTCTTCAGGATTCGGATGCACAGTTTGTGGGGCTTACTGTTGTGGAAGATATAGCGTTTGCTCTGGAAAATGATGAAGTAGAGACACAGATTATGAAAGAGAAGGTAAAGGAGATTGCAAAATTTGTAAAAATTGAAACATTGCTTGACTTGAAGCCGCATGATTTGTCAGGAGGACAGAAGCAGAAAGTGTCACTCGCTGGAATAATGGTGGACGATACTAAAATTGTTCTTTACGATGAACCGCTTGCAAATCTTGATCCTTTGAGCGGAAAATATGCGATTGAACTTATAGATGAGCTTCATAATAATAAAAAATTGACTACAATAATTATAGAACATAGGCTTGAAGATGTATTGCACAGGGGAATTGACAGGATTATTGTTGTAGATGGGGGAAGAATCGTTGCTGATGACACGCCTGACAATATTTTGAATGGAAATTTGTTAAATGAGATGAATATAAGGGAGCCTCTGTATATCTCCTTGCTAAAATACAGCAATGCCAGTCTTGAGAAGTATAGCAATATTTCCAATATTGAGAAAATTGATTTTTCTGTAGCGAAAGACAGCATTCTAAATTGGATAAAATATAATTCTCCAAAAGCAAGGGAAAAATCTGAAGAAACATTATTAAAGCTGGAAAATATCTCATTTTCATACAATAAAAAAAGAAAAATATTAAAAAATATAGATATAGATGTAAAAAAAGGTGAAATGATAAGCATAGTTGGCTCAAATGGGGCTGGGAAATCGACATTGTCAAAGGTTATTGCAGGATTTGAGAAGCAGGATGAAGGGAAAATTTATTATAAAAATTTGGATATAAGTGATGAAAATATAACTAAAAGGGCTGAAAAAATAGGTTTTGTGCTACAAAATCCAAATGCAATGATCTCAAAAGTTACAGTTTTTGATGAAGTTGCGTTAGGACTTAAAACTAGAGGAGTTTCAGAAGACGAAATAGAGAAAAGAGTTTTTGAAATTTTGGAAATATGTAAATTAAAGCCATTTAGGAAATGGCCTATAAAGGCACTTAGCTATGGGCAGAAAAAAAGAGTTACAATAGCTTCCGTGCTTGTATTGCAGCCTGAAATGATAATAGTGGACGAGCCAACAGCAGGGCAGGATTTGTTTCATTACAGGGAAATAATGGAATTTTTGAAGCAGCTAAATGAATTTGGGATTACAATTCTGTTTATAACTCACGATATGCACTTGATGTTAGAGTATACTGACAAGGCATACGTTTTTAATGACGGGAAAATTATAAAATCAGGAAATCCGGCACAGATTTTGGCAGATAGGAATGTATTGGAACAGGCAAATTTGAAGGAAACTTCACTTCATTATGTGGCGGAAAAGGTTGGGATAAATTCCGAAGAGCTTATAAGAACATTTGTACATTATGAAAAAGAGCAGAAAAAGGCGGGTGATTAGATGGCAGGTACATTTTTACTGGAATATATTGAAAAAGATTCTGTGATTCATAGACTGAATGGGGCGGCAAAACTGATTTGTTTTATACTGTGGACGGTGGCTATTATGTTTACTTATGATACAAGACTTCTTGTGGCTTTGACATTTTTAGGTTTTGTGCTTTTCAGAATTTCAAAAATAAAATTTAATGAAATAAAAATTGTATTTTATCTGATTACTATTTTTCTTATGTTAAATTTAATTATGATTTTTTTATTTTCTCCACTTGAAGGAACAAAAATCTATGGAACAAGGCACGATATTTTTAAAATTTTTGGAAATTATGTAATAACGCAGGAGCAGCTGTTTTATGAATTTAATATATTTGTTAAATATTTTTCAGTCATTCCTGTCGCTTTACTGTTTATAATTACGACAAATCCAAGCGAGTTTGCATCGTCATTAAACAGGATAGGTGTACCTTATAAATTTTCTTATGCAGTTTCAATTGCACTTAGATATATTCCGACTGTGCAGGAGGACTTTGTTACAATTAGCAAGGCACAGCAGGCAAAGGGGATAGATATTTCTAAAAATGAAAAATTAATAACAAGAATAAAAAATATTTCTTATACGTTAATGCCGTTAATATTTTCAAGTATTGAAAAAATAGATATTATAAGCAATGCAATGATTTTAAGAGGATTTGGAAAAAGAAAAAAGCGAACGTGGTATCAGGCAAGAAAAATGAAAATGCCAGATGTTATAGCAATCCTTGTAACAGCAATATTTTTAATTATTTCAATTATGCTTATAAAAGTAAATGGTGGAAGATTTTATAATCCTTTTATAAATTAAAAATAATTTGATATTAGAGGGATTGGAGTATATAATAAAATTTGAATTTTAAGGAAAGGAATGATTGGAAAATGGTTAATATCGGAAATGACTGGGATGGAATTTTTGAAAAGGAAAAAGAATTTGAAAAAGACTATTACTTAAATTTAAGAAAATTTTTAGTAAAAGAATATAAAACAAAAACGATTTATCCAGATAAATATGAAATTTTTTCTGCGTTTAAGCTGACAAGCTATAAGGACTGCAAAGTTGTAATTCTAGGGCAGGATCCATATCATGGGGAAAATCAGGCACATGGACTGGCATTTTCTGTAAAGCGGGGAGTTGCCTTGCCGCCTTCCTTAAAGAATATTTATAAGGAAATCGAAAATGAATTTGGCTATAGAATGAGTAAAAATGGGTTTCTTGAAAAATGGGCAAAACAGGGAGTCCTACTTTTAAATACAGCACTTACTGTAGTTGCTGGAAATGCCAACTCACATTCAAAGATAGGATGGGAAATTTTTACAGATAATGTGATAAAATATTTAAATAGACGGGAAGAGCCAATGATTTTCATACTTTGGGGAAATAATGCAAAAAGCAAGAAAGCCTTTATTGATACCAACAAGCATTATATTCTGGAAAGTGTTCATCCAAGCCCATTGTCTGCAAGCCGTGGTTTTTTTGGCTGTGGGCATTTTAAGAAAGCTAATGAGATTTTGAAAGAGCTGGGAAAAGATGAAATAAACTGGCAAATATAGAAGAATAAATTAGAGAATAATAAATTAAGGTTATGGGATTTGTGGAGGTAAAAAAATTGATGAATTTTAGAAAATCAACTTTTAATGATGTGGACAGAATTTTAGAAATTATTGAAAAGGCAAAAATTGAATTGAAGAAGTTAGGGCTGGATCAATGGCAAAAAGGATATCCAGATAGAGGAGTTATTGAAAATGATATAAAATTGGGAATTAGTTATATTTTAGAAGAAATTTCTGAAAAAAATGGTAAATCCGAAAATCAGATTTCTAAAAAAATTGTCGGAACTATTGTATTGTCGCCTAAAAAAGAAATACCATATTCTAAAATTGAAGGAAAATGGATAACAAATGATGATTATATCGTAATTCACAGGCTGGCAGTTGATTCTGAAATAAAGAACAAAGGAATTGCAACAAAGATATTAGAATTTTCGGAAAAAGAATGCATAAAAAACAAAATACTCAGTATAAAAACAGATACGCATGAAAACAATGAGCCAATGAAAAAGTTCCTTGAAAAAAATGGATTCAGTTATTGCGGTGTGATTTATTTAGATAAAGAGCCTGATGTTGGGGAAAAGAGAATTGCCTATGAGAAAATAATAAAAATACCACATAAATTATTATAAAAAATTTATAGATTTATTTGATAATTTATTTTAAAAATTTCTCTTTGAACACTTTAGTTAAGATTTTATTTTGGAACATTTTAATTAATAATTGTTTTTTTCTTTAGTTTTATGCTTTTTCTTTTTAGATAAGCAAGGGAAATCAATCGCCATTTCCCTTTATTTCGCAATAACAGTTATTTTAACATATTTAAATAATGACATATTAAAGAGAATAGCGAAAGTGCTACGCACTATCCCTGGCTCGTCTAAGCATTTTTTTGAAATATTCCCAAATTTTATTTGGGAAAGTAGTCGAAACATTTATTATTTGGATAAATCTGGATTACTACGAAAACGAAACTCGCTAACGCTCAGACAATCGTTTTCATTCCAAAAAAATCACGACATTTTGAATTTAATTATTGTAGTATAGTTTGAATAAAATAGATATGTAAAATAAAAAATAAATGTTTGGAATTAGAATATTGAAATATAAGTTGTTAAAAATAAAAAGAGAAAAAAAGGAGTGTGAGATTGTTATGAGATTTGAAACAAAAACGATACATGGGATAAGAAAAGAAAAAAAGAAGGAATTATGGGGAACGAATGTTAATTTTGCCTCAACTTTTCCTGTTGTAGAATTTGGAGTGACGCAGGAATTTGAATATTCAAGAGTTTCGGCACCTACGAGAAATGAACTTGAGGAAATACTTGCGGCATTAGAAAATGGGAAATATGGATATGCCTTTTCATCCGGAATGGCGACTACGACATCTGTGTTTACGATGTTTGAGGCTGGAGATCATATTATTCTGGGACAGGATATTTATGGTGGGACTTATAGAATTATTCACGATATTTATTCAAAATTCGGGATGGAATACACTTTTGTTGATACAACTGACTTGGATAATATCCGAAATGCGATTAAGGGAAATACAAAGGCCATTTTTATCGAAACTCCGTCAAATCCATTGCTTGATGTTACGGATATGAGAGGAGTTGTAGAGATTGCAAAACAGCATAACTTGATAACAATTGCAGATAACACTTTTATGACTCCATATTTGCAAAAACCGCTTGATTTTGGGATTGATATTGTAATTCATAGTGCAACTAAATTTTTATCTGGGCATCATGATTTGCTGGCTGGAGTTGCGATTACAAATGATGAGGAACTTGCGGAAAAAATTAAATTTTCACAAGTTGCAGCTGGAGCCTTAATTTCTCCATTTGACAGCTGGCTTTTGATGAGAAGTCTTAAAACATTGAAACTTAGGGTGGAAGCGGCACAAAAAAATGCTGAAAAACTGATAGAATTTTTTCAGAGCCATGATGCAGTTGACAAAATTTACTATCCGACTCTGGATACAAATAAAGGTAAAAAAATTCATGAAAGTCAAGCGATAGGTGGAGGTTCAGTATTTTCATTTACTTTAAAGGATGACTCAAAGGTAAAAACATTTTTTGAAAGTCTGAATGTGGCACTATTTGCTGCGAGTCTTGGTGGAGCAGAAACATTGGTAACTCATCCGAGTACAATAACTCACGCTGAAATGCCTGATGAAGAAAAAGAGGCTAGAGGATTTACAAATTCGCTTATAAGAATTGCAGTTGGATTTGAGAATATTGATGACTTGATTGAGGATTTTAAACAGGCATTGGAAAAATAAAGAATAAAGGAAAAACAGATGGCAACAAAAAGAAGAAAAAGAACTGGAAGAAGTTCAAAAGTTGGAAATGAAAAACTGATTGCTGCGATAATTACTGTGTTGATTGCAATATTTGGGTTTGCATACAATGGGGTAAATTCAGGATTGGGTAAAAAAAGAGTGAAAACAAGTAATTCTAAAAAAAGTACAGCTTCAAGAAGTGCAAAAAATAATTCTTCAAATACTAAAACTGTGCAGAATCCGACTATTCTGAAAGGGTATCAGGCTATAAAAGTCAGTGATGGTGATACTATGAATGTTCAGAAAGTGGAAAATGGGAAATTTGTCGGAGAAGTTATAAAAATTAGGATGTTTGGAATTGATGCTCCTGAAAAGTCGCAGGATTATGGGAATGAGAGCAAGCAGGCACTGGAAAAGCTGGTAAGTGGGAAAATGCTTGAAATTGAAGAGAAAAATAGGGATAGATACGGCAGAACAGTGGCTGTAGTCTATGCTAACGGGAAAAATGTAAATGAGGAAATGGTAAAGGCTGGAAATGCGTGGTGGTATCAGGAATATGATAAAAATGATACTAGAATGCAGGCTTATCAGGAAAATGCCAAAAAGAATAAACTCGGACTGTTTGGAAAAAGAGGGTATGTAGAGCCGTGGAATTATAGAAGAGAAAAAAAAGCGGCAGCAACAGGCAAAACAAAAAGTAAATAATGAGTTTAAGTAATTTTATTAAATGAAAAAAAAGTAAATAAGGAAAAGGATGATAAAATGTTTATAGATGAAAGTGTAATTACGGTAATTTCTGGAAACGGAGGGGACGGAGCGGCTACATTCAGACGTGAGAAATTTGTGCAGTTTGGAGGGCCTGATGGCGGAGATGGCGGAAAAGGCGGAGATATTGTCTTTATTGCTGATCCAAATATTAACACGCTTGTGGATTTTAAGAGCAGTAAAAAATTTAAGGCACAGGATGGCACAAAAGGCTCTGCTGCACGTTCTACTGGAAAATCAGGGGAAGACTTGATTATAAAAGTTCCAGTCGGAACGATGATTAGGGATTTTGAAACAAATAAACTGTTGCTTGATTTGGACAACCCAAATGAAAAAGTAATATTTCTGAAAGGTGGAGATGGCGGACGTGGAAATATCCATTTCAAGTCATCAGTAAAAAAAGCCCCACGAATAGCAGAAAGTGGACGTGAAGGAGTAGAATTAAAAATAAAGCTGGAGTTAAAACTGCTTGCAGATGTGGCTCTCGTAGGTTACCCAAGTGTTGGAAAATCAAGTTTTATTAACAAAGTTTCAGCTGCCAGATCAAAAGTTGCAAGTTACCATTTTACGACATTGAAGCCTAAATTGGGAGTTGTCAGAATGGGAGACGAGGAAAGTTTTGTAGTGGCTGATGTGCCGGGGCTTATTGAAGGGGCTCACGAGGGAGTGGGACTTGGAGATAGATTTTTAAAGCATATTGAAAGATGTAAACTGATTGTTCACATTGTGGATATTTCAGGGCTGGATGGACGTGATCCTAAGGAAGATTTTGTAAAAATAAATCATGAATTAAAAAATTATAGCGAAAAATTATCTCAAAAGCGGCAAATTGTAGTAGCAAATAAAATTGATATGCTTTACGAGGATGAAAAATATGATGAATTTGAAAAATTTGTGAAGGAAAATGGGGCAGAATATGTGTATCCAGTTTCTGTAATCGCAAATGATGGATTAAAGCCAGTTTTATCAAAAGCATGGGAATTAATTCAGGAAATACCTAGGGAAGAGCTGGAGGAAGTTCATTCTGTTGAAGAGCTTATTCAGGAAAACAATAAGAAAGATGACTGGATTGTCAAGAAAACAGCTGACAATGTATTTGAAGTGGATGGACGTATTGTGGATGATGTGCTTAAAAAGTATGTGTTTATCGGAGAAGAGGGAATAATAAATTTCCTTCAGAAGATGAGAAGTCTTGGAATGGAAACAGAGCTTGAAAAGGCTGGAGTTGAAGAAGGGGATATTATAATTATTGCTGGATATGAATTTGAATATGTGATTTAGTAATAAATTTTTATAAAAATATTTGCAAAAAAAGAAAAATGTGGTTTACTTATAATAGGGAGGATAAAAAATTAGAAAATGCAAAAAAAATTAAAAGGGATTGTCATTGCAGGCGCAACAGGAGTAGGAAAAACGGATTTGTCAATAAAACTTGCAAAGCGGCTAAATGCAGTGATTATATCGGCGGATGCATCTCAGGTTTATAAGGAACTGGATATTGGAACAGCAAAGGTAACTCATGAGGAAATGCAGGGAATACCACATTATATGATGGATCTTGTAAACCCTGACGAAGATTATTCTGTGGGAGATTTTGAAAAGGCTGTAAACAATATTTTGAATAAAAATTGTGAAAAAAAGGAGAAAAATGTCATTATCGCAGGTGGAACAGGACTTTATATAAAATCAATTACAGATGGATTTGCAAAATTGCCTTCAAAGGATGAAGAAATCAGGGCTGAGCTGGAAAGTAAAAGTATTGAAAAATTACAGGAAATTTTAAAAAGCCTGGATAAAAAGTCCTATGATGAAATTGATTTATCCAATAAATTACGGTTAGTCAGGGCTATTGAAGTTTGCCTTTTGACTGGCGGAAAGTTTAGCGAATTGCGTGTTCAAAATGTCAAGAATAATAATTATGAATTTCTTAAAATATTTCTTACACGGGATAGAAAGGAACTTTATGAGCGGATTAACAGACGAGTGGAAATTATGATTTCAAAAGGGCTTGTCGAAGAAGCACAAAAAGTATATAATAAGTATAAGGAAAGTGTTTTCAAAATATCTTCAATTGGATATAAGGAACTGTTTAAATATTTTGAAGGAAAAATCACGCTGGATGAAGCGATTGAAGAAATAAAAATGGAAAGCAGAAGATATGCAAAAAGACAGCTGACGTGGTTCAGAAAAGAAAAAAACTATATTACTTATAATTTATCAGTAATGTCTGAAAAACAAATGTTAGATGACATTCTGAAAAAATGGAAAAAATTTTAGAAAGGAGATTACAGGATTTATCCTGTATAAAAACATGAAAATATTGGAATATTTAGTGCCTGAAAGGGTAAAATTAAATTTGGAAGGAAAAACAAAAACTCAGATTATTAAAGAAATGGCACAATTATTTGTAAAAAGTGGAGTGCTTGACTCAGAAGATTTGGAAGAATTTGTAAAGGAAATAAACGAAAGGGAAAAATTGACACCAACTGGAATGCAGGATGGGATAGCTATTCCACATGCAAGAACACCGCTTGTAAAAAAACTTTCCCTTGCCTTGGGTATTTCTGGTGAAGGTGTAGATTTTGAAAGTATGGATGGAGAGCCTTCAAAATTAATATTTATGATTGCGGCTCCAGAAGAAACAAAAAAAGAACATCTAGATTTGCTGGCTGAAATTTCAAAATTATCATATGAAGAAGAATTAGTTGAACAAATTGAAAATGTTAAAACAGTGGAAGAAATTTTTGGAAAATTAAAAAATATTTAAAAATAATATTGTAAAGAAAGGCGTATTTACTGATTTTATTTATGGTTATGATATAAAAAAAGAAAATTTTTGTATTTTATTTGAAAAATTAATTGTATTTTTTTATATAATTTGGTATAATATTAAATAAGTGATGATAGGTAAGTGATTTAATAGTGATTTCATATTCATTTATTGTTATGGAATTAAATAATTAGGAGGAAAATCGAATGAAAAAGACAATATTCTTTTTAGTTGGAATAATGATGGTTTCGTCAATAGGTTTCTCTGCTGAAAAAAAGAGCTTGGAAAGCAGCTTAAATTCAATTGAAAACCAATTCAATGAATTAATGAGAAAAGAAGAAGCACAAAAAGAAAGCTATAGACAACAAAAAGCACAATTGGAAGCTGAAGTTGAAGATTTAAAATCTAAACAGGCTGACAGAGAAAAATTATTAGAAAAATTAAGAGTAGATTCAGAAGTTAGATGGCACAGGGACAAATATAAAAAAATACTGAATAATTCCGAAACTCTTTATAAAAACATAAACAAATCTATTGCAGCAAAGGAACAAAAAATTGCAGAATTGGATACATTATTATCAGTAATGAATTAATTGAAAGGAATGGTAATTAAAAGATGAAAGCAAAAAAATTATTGTTATGTGGGATAGTAGCAGTATTATCTGTGCCTATGATGGCAGCTTCTCCACAAGAAATATTAAAACAAGCCAGAGATGATTACTACAAAAGTTTAAAAACACCTAAAGAACCAAAAATGACAACTGAAAAATTAGTTACAATTGATGAAGATGGTGTTATTGAAGAAAAAGAAGTAGTTAAAAGAAAATCTCCAATTGAAAAATTAGAATACAACGCAGCTAAAGCAGCAGACAGAGTAGACTTCTATGAAAGAGTAGTAAGAAGTGTACAAAGAGAAGAAAAAGAATTAGGAGAATTTGACAGCGTTCTTGGAAGAGATGGCGTTAAAAACGCTCCAAAAAAATCTAGAAGAACAACTAAATAAAAATAAAGAATTAAAAATTTAGTTATTTTGAAGGACGATATTTTTTATAAAATATTATTCAAGAAAGGAAAATCAATGAAAAAAATATTAGGATTAGTAGCTGTAATGGTGTTAGCGATGAGTCAAGTATCATTTTCAGCTCCAACAAATACTGATGCCGCTGTGCAAAGATTAGTTAAAGTAGCTAAGCAAAGACAAGCCCAACAAGCTAAAGAAGCAGCAAAAGGTGTTGTAGAAGAAGAAGTGGTAGTTCCAGTTGAAGAAGTAGCTGAACCTACAGGTGTAAGTCAAGAGGCACGTCAAAAAATAGAAGCTGCTAGGGCACAAGCTAAAGAAAGAGCGGAAAAAGCAAAAGAAGCGGCTCAACAAAGAAAAACAAGAACAAGAGATTTAAGAGCTCAAAGAAAAAATATGTCTGAAAGTAAAATGATGGACGTAGAAATTCAAAGAATTAGAAAAAGAGTGGATCAAATCAACAGTAACATTGAAAAATTCCATAAAACAAACGAAATGTTAGATCAAATGGAACAAAGATTAGATACTATTCAAAATAGAATGAACTAAGAGTAAAGAGAGAGAAAAAAATAAAATTGGATGTTTAGAAAGGAAATGAAAAATATGAAAAAGTTAGCATTATTATTCGTAGGATTAGGAGCTTTGTCTTGTACAAACGCAAAATTGGTAGATTATAACACAACTAGATTGAACCATATAGAAGATTATTTAAAAGAAAACAAACCAAATCCAGGTAGCCAAAAATATAGATCGTTAGAAAGAGAGGCTGAAACATGGTTAGACGAACAACAACAACAATAATTGCACTAGGGTTGTTAGTTGCTTCACCACTAATGGCAAGAAGGCTGACAACTACTCAAATGAGAGAAAATACAATTAGAATTAACGCTCTTGAGTTAGAAGAGCCAGCTCCAGAACCAATTCCAGCACCGGAACCAGAACCAGCTCCAGAACCACAAGTTTGGGCATTCGATTCTGGAAGATTAAACTTTGATTTTGATAAATCAGTAGTTAAACCTCAATACTTTGAATTATTGAGAAACGTTAAAGATTATGCTGAACAACATGACTTCAAATTAACAATTATAGGACATACAGATTCTAAAGGTTCTGATGCTTATAATATGGCTTTAGGTATGAGAAGGGCAGTAGCAGTTAGAGATAAATTGATAGAATTTGGATTAGATCCTGCAAGAATCATAGGTGTAGAATCAAGAGGAGAATCTGAACCGATCGCTCCAAATGATACTGAACAAGGAAGATTTGAAAACAGAAGAATCGAATTCAAAGCTACAAAATAGTAATAATCATTAATTAATAAAAATATTTTTATAAATTGTCTAGTTATTTCTTTATTGAAACAATTAGACAATTTTTTTAGTTTGTTTAACAACGGTTATTACTATTTTTATTATGTTTTTTTTCGCAGGATTGCTCATTACCACAAATCCGTAAAGGTTTATTATAATTTTGGAATGTGTAAAATGACTTTAAAACCTCCGTATTGACTGTGTTTTACTATAATTTTACCACTATGGACATCAATAATTTGTTTTACAATGAGAAGTCCTAATCCATGTCGCTGTTCAGTAATATCTGTATTACAAACCATATAATGTGGAGTATTATTGAGTTTTTTCAGTTGTTCATCAGAAACTCCTGCTCCGTTATCTTCAACACAGATTACACAGTTATCTTTATCTTCTTTTATTGAAACATAGATTGTACATCCGTTTTCGTTATGATTGATACAGTTTTGAATTAGATTCGACAAGGCACGCTTTATTAAGTTGCTGTCAACATTGACAAAACAGGATGTAAATTCGCTGTCAGTTTTCCATTCTATTGGAAATTTTTCATCAATATCCATATTCAAAAAATCAACGAGAACTTGTCTAACGAGTGCTATCACATTTTCTCTTTTTTGTTCAAAAGGTTGCATATTGTATTCCAGTTTGGAAGCAAGGTTTAAATCGTTTATTAAGTTTTTTATGCGTTCACTCTGTTTTAAAATTACAGAAAGTTTTTTATTTGTGTCATCTGATAAATTTGAAGATGCCTTTAACTGACTTGTGTATCCCGTTATCATTGATAAAGGGGTGCGAATATCGTGGGAAACTCCTGCAATCCAGTTGGCTCTTGCGGTATCTTTATTTCGCAGTTGTTCTCTTTGATTTTGCAAGATTTCAGAAGTTTTATTTATACTTTTTGCGAGTTCTGACAAAACCCCTTTTTCTTTAACATATACAGGCATATCTTTAGGTAAATTTTGTATACCTTTTATTATTGGATTTACAGAACTTAAAAGTTTAGAGTTGGAAATAAAATATATTAAAAATATGAAAATTATGTTTAGACACAGAAGTACAAGTAAAAATTTTGGAATATTTTTAATGATTCCATATTTCCAGCTGGCTATTGGGTATTTCCAATAACTGTTTTTAGGATAGCCCAGTACAAGTAAATTATTTTCAACTTTAGAGGTGAAAACAGGATAATTTTTTATATAGGCATGTGAAAATATGGCAATATCAGATATAGAGTATTCTTTTGGAATATCATCAGGTAAATTGTCAGTTTGCCATATAACTTTTTTTGAATCATTGTCAATTAAGATTGCCCATATATTTTGTTTTTTTAAGTCAGCAGTTATTTTGTCAGGCAAAGTGTATTTGCCATTTTCAAATTTTAACATAGTTGCTACTTTAAAAGTATAGTTCATAGGAGGCTCCTTTGACACATATTTAACAATCCATAGTCCGTATAGAAAAATATTTAAGAATAGAAGTAAAATAAAACTTAATATTAATGTTATTATAAAACGGCGTATGAGTTTTAGTATGCTTTTCATATTATTTTTCCTCCACAATTAGTTTATAACCTAACCCTTTCATTGTTATTAGTGATACCGGATGGGAAGGGTTGATTTCAATTTTTTCTCTAATGCGTCTTATGTGTGTCATCAGAGAATTTGTATAAACATAGGCGTTTTCACCCCATACAGCTTCACACAGTGTATCAATGGTTACGATACGTCCAGCGTTTCGGTAAAGAGTTTGTAATAATTCATATTCCTTTGCAGTTAATGATATATTTTTATTATCTTTTATAATTTCTCCACAGGAAAAGTCAATTTGACAACCGCTCAAATTTACAATCGGACTTTCTTCTTTGTAAGTTCGCCGTAAAATAGCAGTAATTCTAAATAAAAGCTCTTTTGGTAAAAAAGGTTTCACAATATAGTCGTCCGCCCCCAATCCAAAGCCCTTAAATTTATCCTCATCCTCTCCACGTGCTGTAAGAAATAATATTGGATAATTACTATCTTTTCTCAACTTTTCCAGTAAGTCAAAACCGTTCCCGTCTGGAAGCATAACATCCAGTATCGCTAAATCAGGCTGTTTTTCTGCAACACGTTTCATAGTATCTTTCACATTTTTTGCAGTCTGTATATTTTTATACCCATAATCAGCAAAAATTGATACAATCATATCCAAAATTTCCTGTTCATCATCAACAATTAAAATACATTTATTTGTCAAATATTTTTCAATCATTTCAACTCTCCTTCCGTTGATACTTAAAATTATATAATTTATTATACCATATAAATTGATCTCAGTTTTTTGTTTTTCAAAAAAGTAAGGTAAATGTAAAGTAAAGAGAATGTTGCTGTAAGGTTGATGTGGTAATATATAACTGTAGGAAAGGAAGAAAATATAAAATTAAATTTAATGGATGAGAGGAAGATTTTTATGAAAATGGAACTAATAAAAAAATTAAGCAATGATATTTTTGCAGATAAGAAACAACATTTGATTGCTAGTAGAACAGCATTAATTATGAGCTTAATACCTATTTTAAGTCAAATTATGTCAATATTCAAGGTAAATTATGTAATATCACATATGTTTGGTGCAGTAAATGCCTTGTGTATTCTATGTTCTTTTGTATTATCTGTTTTATGTATCAAAAATCAAAAAAATCGTAATTTTATGAATATTTGCTCAATAATAATAAGTGGATTTTTTATGCTTGTTGTTGCAGTAATGATAGTTATAGGAATAATTTACACTATTGCCTATGTGGCAAAACATTAAAGGAATTGTTATAAAAAATAGAAATTATAGAAATGGCTCTGTTTTTCAGGGCTATTTTTTTGTTTTTTTATTAAAAATTTTATTTTAATATATGTATAAGTTATTAAATACATTTGAATTTTTTATACTGAATTGATAAAATTGAATAATTTTGAAGAATTTTTCACATATTTGTAACTGTGACGTTCAAGTTTAATTTTATTGTAATTAATAAATTCAAGTTATATAAAAAAAGTGAAAAAACTTTAGAATTATAGTGAAATAAAATTAATTTTAGTGTATAATATAGGAAATATTTTTTTGAAAATGAAGGAATTTGATATTGAATGTAGTTAATTTATACAAAATTCTATTTTAAGCAGAATAAAAAATATACAAAAAAATTTATTTGAAATTTAAATAAAAAAAGTAAATAAAATTACAGAAAGAGGTGTAAAAATTATGTGGTTTACAAAATCACAAAATGATGTTTTAAAAGAGCTGAATGTGGATCCTAAGGTTGGGTTGACGACTGATGAAGTGAATAATAGGCTTGAAAAATATGGACAGAATAAATTGAAGGGGAAGGCTAAGAAAACGTTATTGCAATTGTTCATTGCACAGCTTCAGGATATACTAATTTATGTGTTAATTGCGGCTGCTGTGATAAATCTTATTGTGGATATTCGTCACGGATGGACGGATGCTCTGATTATAATGGCTGTGGTGCTTATAAATGCGGTAGTTGGTGTAGTTCAGGAATCTAAGGCTGAAAAGGCACTCGAGGCATTGCAGCAGATGACAACTCCTAAGAGCCTGGTTCGTAGAAATGGAGAAGTTATAGAGGTTAATTCGGAAGATTTGGTTCCAGGAGATATTCTGGTAATTGATGCAGGAAGATTTATTCCAGCGGATGTAAGGCTTATAGAGAGTGCAAATTTACAAATTGAAGAATCGGCACTTACAGGAGAATCTGTACCAAGTGAGAAAAATGCTGATTTTATTACAAAGGATGAAAAAATTCCTGTTGGAGATAAGGAGAATATGGCATTTATGTCAACTATGGCGACTTATGGACGTGGTGAAGGTGTCGTAGTTGCAACAGGGATGGAAACTGAAATTGGTAAGATTGCAAAAATACTTGATGAAGATGAAAATACATTGACTCCGCTTCAAATAAAGCTGGATGAACTTGGAAAAATACTTGGTTATATTGCAATGGGAATCTGTGCTGTGATATTTGTTGTTGGAATTATTCAAAAACGTCCTGTTCTAGGTATGTTTATGACATCAATAAGTCTGGCAGTTGCAGCGATTCCTGAGGGGCTTGTGGCAATTGTTGCGATTGTGCTTGCAATGGGTGTCAATAAAATGTCAAAGAAAAATGCGATTGTAAGAAAATTGCCTGCGGTTGAAACATTGGGGGCAGTAAATATAATTTGTTCGGATAAGACAGGAACATTGACGCAAAATAAAATGACAGTTGTAAAAACTTATACGCTTGATAATTTACGTGAAGTACCGTCAAAAGGAAGAGACTTTGTGGCAAATAAGGATGAAACAGAGTTAATTCGTTCGTTTGTGCTTTGTTCAGATGCTTCTATTGATAGCGGACAGGATATTGGGGATCCGACAGAAGTTGCATTAGTTGTATTGGGAGATAGATTTAATCTTGAGAAAAATACTTTGAATACCAAGTACAAAAGAGTTAGTGAAAATCCATTTGATTCAGACAGAAAATTAATGTCAACTCTAAACGAAGAAACAGACGGGAAATACAGAGTCCATACAAAAGGTGCTATTGACAATATTCTGCTAAGAGCGGATAAAATTTTGTTAGATGGAAAAATCGTCGCATTGACAGAAGAAATGAAGGAAAAAATATTAAAAGCTGCGACAGAAATGTCAGATGATGCCCTTCGTGTGCTTGGAGTGGCATTTAAAGATGTAGATACTGTGATTGATCCTGAAGAGATGGAAAAAGAGCTAGTTGTAGTGGGAATTGTCGGGATGATTGATCCGCCGAGAACAGAAGTTAAAGATTCGATAACGGAGGCGAAAAATGCTGGAATTACTCCGATTATGATTACAGGAGATCACAAGAATACGGCAGTTGCCATTGCAAAAGAACTGGGAATTGCGACAGATATAAGTCAAAGTTTGACTGGTGCTGAAATTGATGAGCTTTCAGATAAGGAATTTTCTGAAAATATTGGAAAATATAAAGTTTTTGCAAGGGTTTCACCTGAACATAAAGTAAAAATTGTAAGGGCTTTTAAACAAAAAGGTAATATCGTTTCAATGACAGGGGATGGAGTAAATGACGCACCATCGCTTAAATTTGCTGATATTGGTGTTGCTATGGGAATTACAGGAACTGATGTTTCCAAAGGTGCAAGTGACATGATTTTGACTGATGACAACTTTACTACGATTGTTCATGCTATTGAAGAAGGAAGAAATATTTACAATAATATTAAAAAAACTATTATATTCCTGCTTTCGTGTAACTTGGGAGAAATAATCTGTATTTTCCTATCGACATTGTTAAATTGGGACTTGCCGTTAGTTGCAACACAATTATTATGGGTAAACTTGGTTACTGATACTTTACCAGCGTTAGCACTTGGAATCGATCCAGGGGACAAGGATGTAATGAAACGTTCACCAAGAAATCCTAAGGAAAGTTTCTTTTCGGAAGGTGCAGGAGTGAGAGCAGTAATTGGTGGAACATTAATCGGACTTTTAACATTGGTGGCATTTTATCTTGGAATTAGTGAAACTGGAATGATTGGAAACCTGGGACAACTGGAAGCACTGGCAAAAGCTGGAAATGTAGCTGCAAAACACGCCTTGACACAAGGTAGAACAATGGCATTTATCGTACTTACAGTATCACAGTTATTTTATTCATTAACAATGAGAAACAGCCAAAAAACAATATTTGAAATTGGAATTTTCAAAAATAAATATTTAATTGGCTCAATAATTATTGGAATCGTTTTACAGATAGGACTGACTTCATTTGCACCAATTGCCCAAATATTTAAAGTAACCAATATTTCATTTGGAAATTGGGATATAGTATTGATGTTTACATTGATACCATTTGCTGTAAATGAGGTTATAAAATTGATTTCAAGAAAGAAAATAAAATAAAAATTCAGCTTTTAATTTTTAAGAAGTCTTGACAAATGCTGAAAATGTGGTAACATATAGTAAATGATGTAACAAAAAAGTTTGGAGGAGATATAATGTCAAAAAAAGAATTTGTAGATGCTTATGCAAAAGCAACTGGAGAAACTAAAAAAAGAGCTGAGGAATTAGTAAACATTTTTTTAGGAACAGCAGAAGAATTTTTAGTAAAAGGTGAAAGTATCCAATTTGTAGGTTGGGGAACTTTTGAAGTAAAAGAAAGAGCAGCTAGAGAAGGAAGAAACCCATCAACTGGTAAACCAATCAAAATAGATGCTAAAAAAGTAGTAAAATTCAAAGTTGGGAAAAAATTAGCTGATAAAGTTGCTGACGCTAAATAATAAAATATTTTATTTTTTATAAATTAAGGCTATCTTGAAGATTATTTATTTTTTCAAGATAGTTTTTTATTTTATTTTTAATTATTTAGATAAACATTTATTATGATTTTAAGTTTTAATGATAAAAAAATGTTTTTCATAATTTTTTAGTTTTTCTTTGTTTTAAAGCAAAGGGGAACAGTCGCCATCCCCTTTGCAATCCCGGCTTGTCTAAGAATTTTTTGAAAATAAAAATTAAACTCGCTTTGCTCAAACAGAAATTTTTATTTCCAAAAAATTACGACATTTTTAGTTTAATTAAAACAATTAATTTAACTAAAACAAAAAATAAAATCAAGAAAAAATATTTATTAATCAAATAAAATAAAAATTAAAGAAGATTTTATTTAATTTAAAAATGAAAAAATAAATCAAAAAAGTTATTAAAAGGAAATAATAATATTGCTTTAAAGAGAAAAAAATGTTATTATTTCATAGTAGGAAAAAATATTATCTAAAATTAGTTGAGAGGATAATATTTTATTAACTCAAAACTTTGGAATGGATTTTAAGAAATTATTTTGGATGTTTTGAGAAAATTTGTAGGATAGTAGGAAAGAGAGGAAAAATTGATGAGAAAATTATTGATTTTAATTAGTGCGTTGACACTTATGGTTTTAAGTTGTGGGAATTCAGGTAGTGAGAACAAAGGTAGCGGTGGAGCCGGGACAGGCTCTAAGAAGTATAGAATTGGAATTACACAGATTGCATCACATCCAGCACTTGACAGTGCAAGAGAAGGATTTAAGGCGGCTTTTAAGGAAGCAGGGATTGAGGCTAATTTTGATGAGAAAAATGCAAACGGGGAAACGGCTAATGCAAATTTGATTGCCAATAACTTTGTCAGTTCAAAAGAGGACTTGATATTTGCGATTGCGACAAATGCAGCTCAACCAGCGGCACAGGCGACAAATGACATACCTGTTGTGTTTTCGGCAATTACAGATCCACAGTCGGCTGGAATTTTGAAGGATAATGTGACTGGTGTAAGTGATAGAATGGATGTAAAACAGCAATTGGAATTGTTAAAGAAATTAAGTCCTAATATAAAAACAGTTGGAGTGATTTATAATTCATCAGAGCAAAATTCAAAGGTTCAAGTGGAAGATTTGAAAAAAGCGGCAAAGGAATTAGAAATAAATATTGTTGAGAAAAGTATTGTTCAGGCGAATGAAATACCTCAGACAGCAGATAACTTGGTAAGGGAAACAGATGCGATTTACTTGCCGACAGATAATCTTGTGGCATCAGTTGTGAGCTTGATTACAGATAAGGCAACAGCGGCTAAAAAAATAGTATTTGGTGCAGAAGCGGCTCATGTAAAAGGCGGAGCTTTGATCACACAAGGTGTAAGTTATTATGAAATAGGGAAAGAAGCTGGTAAAATGGCAATTGAAATTTTGAAGAACGGTAAAAAGCCTAGTGAAATCCAATTTAAGACAATGCCTTTAAATGAAATTGTAGTAAATAGAAAGACACTTGCGGCACTTGGAATTTCATTACCTGAGGATATAAAATCCAAAGCACAGATTATTCAATAAAATTTTGATAAAAAGATTTAGTAAAATAATGGGAAAGGAAGAGAAATGAAAAAAATATTATTAGTAGTTGTAAGTTTATTAATGGTATTGGCTTGTGGAAATAAAAATAGTGATACTGTCAGTGGGAAAAATGGTTCACAGCCAGCTGATAATAAACAGGTTTATAAAATTGGCGTAACACAGTTCATGGAACATCCGTCACTTAACTTGGCAAAAAAAGGATTTGAAGATGCCTTTAAGGAAGCTGGAATAAATGCAGACTTTGATGAAAAGAATGCAAATGGGGAAGTAACAAATGCAAATCTTATTGCTTCAAATTATAAAGCGGATAAAAAAGATTTGGTATTTGGTATTGCAACACCGTCTGCACAAGCATTGGTAAACAATATTTCAGATATACCAGTACTGTTTTCAGCAGTAACTGATCCTGCAAGTGCAAAACTTTTGAATCCAAATGTAACAGGGACAAGTGATAAAGTTGAAAATATTGCAGGACAACTGGATTTACTTTTGAAAATAAAACCTAATGTGAAAAAAGTTGGAGTTTTGTATAATCCGTCGGAGCAAAATTCGGCTGTTCAGGTTCAGGAAATTCAAAAAATTGCCAAGGAAAAAAATATAGAGGTTGTGTTACAAGGAATAAGCAACTTTGGTGAACTGGCACAGGCTACTAAAAATTTATTGGGAGCAACTGACGCATTATACTTACCAACAGATAATCTTGTTGTGTCAGGAGCAAACCTTATCACTTCGGAAGCGATTGCGGCTAAAAAGCCTGTAATTGCAAGTGAAAACTCTTCTGTAGAACTGGGAGCATTATTTACAATGGGACTGGATTATTATGTATTAGGAAAACGTACTGGAGAAATGGCAATTGAAATCCTTAAAGGAAAACCTGTTTCTCAAATTCCTTTTGAAACTTCAAAACAGATGAAACTGTACGTAAACCAGAAGACAGCACAGGCATTAGGGCTGGATGTAAAAAATCCTATGTTTAATGGGGCTGAATTTGTAGGAAAATAAATAATAAATTAATTGGAGAGAACAGAAAAGAAAGAGAGAAAAAAGTTAAATGAATGAATTATTAGTATTTTTACAAAGTCTTCCAGAGGCTTTTAAAACGGGGTTTATATATTCAATAATGGTTATGGGAGTGTATTTGACTTATAAAATACTGGATTTTCCTGATATGTCGGTGGATGGAACGTTTCCACTTGGAGGATTTGTATTTGCGGCATTTGCACTTTCTAAAAATGGTTTTTTTGGAATAACAAGTCCAATTATGGGACTAATTTTAGCAGTTATATGTGGAATGATTGCGGGATATGTGACGGGAGCTTTGCACGTTTATTTAAAAATTAACGGATTGCTTTCAGGAATCCTGGTAATGACAGGGCTTTATAGTATAAATTCCAGAATTGTCGGAATGCCCAATGTGTTTATCTCGCCGGAGAGAAGTATTTATGAAATAATTTCTTATGAAAAGAATTTTATCCCTTTTGTAATTATATTTGTAATTTTACTTGTATTAAAAGGACTTTATGACTATAAAATTAAAGAAAATAAATATATGATTAGAAGTCTTGCTGTTTATACTGCTTTTGTAATTGGACTGATAATTTATGTAGCGAATACAAAAGATGTAAAACTTATGCTTACAATACTTATTGCATTTATTATAAAAATGGTTGTTGATTATATTTTGACATCAAAATTTGGATTTGCATTAAGAGCATTGGGAAACAATGAGCAGCTTGTGGTAAGTCTTGGAGTAAATGAGAAAAGACTAAAGATATTTGGATTAATGCTTGCAAATGGGGTTGTGGCATTATCAGGGGCATTATTTGCACAAAATATTAAAGTTGCAGATTTGCAGTCTGGAGTAGGAACAATCGTCATTGGACTTGCGGCAATTATTTTAGGGCTTGGAGTATTGAAAAAATCTCAAGTAATAAATGAAATTTCCATTGTTACAATCGGATCTTTAATGTATTATTTCATAATAAATCTGGCATTGATGTCAAACAGCTGGACAAGAAATATGTACGAAGGGCTTCATTTCAATGATAATATTATAAAGATACTGGAAGTTAAGCCAACAGATGTAAAAGTTATAACAGCGATAATTCTTGCAGTAATTTTATGGAATGAGTTGATTCAGAAAACTAAAAAAGGTAAGAAAAAAGTGAAGTTAATCGAGAAGGGAGAAGCATAATGATAGAAATAAAAAATTTATACAAAACTTTCTTCTCTGAACTGGGAACAGAAAAACAAGTATTTAAAGGTTTGAATTTTACGATAAATGATGGGGATTTTATAACGATTATTGGAAGTAATGGTGCTGGGAAGTCTACACTTTTGAATGTATTGAATGGACAGATTATTCCAGATGGCGGGAATGTTATTTTGAATGGGAATAATATAACCAATGTGGAACAGCACAAAAGAGCAAAATGGATTTCACAAGTTTACCAAAATCCAACAATGGGAACAGCTCCATCAATGACAGTACTAGAAAATTTGTCAATGGCTAAAAATAAAGGAAAGCATTTTAACTTTACTTTTGGATTAGATGTAAAAAATATCGAATTTTATAAAAAGCAATTGGCAAGTCTGGGACTTGGGCTGGAAAATCAGCTGTTTACACAAGTAGGGCTTCTATCTGGTGGACAAAGACAATGTTTATCACTAATAATGGCAACTTTGAACCGTCCAGACATATTATTATTAGACGAACATACAGCGGCGCTTGACCCTCAAACTTCAGAAATAATTTTGGAAAAGACAAAGGAAATTATTGAAAAAAATAATATAACAAGTCTTATGATAACGCATAATATGCAAGATGCCATAACTTATGGAAATAGACTTATTATGCTTCATGCAGGAGAAGTAATTTTTGATATAAAAGGTGAGGAAAAGAAAAAATTGACGGTGGAAAAACTGCTTGAAATGTTTAAAACAAAAGATGCAAAATTATCTGATAAAGATATATTTTAAAATTAAATAGTTTAAAAAGCATAATCTAAGAACTGGATGGTGAAAATTAAAAAGTTCTGGGTTATGTTTTTTTATGAATTTATATAAAAAAGAAAAAAATATTGTTTGACAATTTTTAATAAAATAAATATAATAATGGTAAAGCAATTTTAAAACTGAGTTCAAAATCTAGTTTTAGATTAATCTTGTTTTATAGAGGCTTGAGAATATTTTGAAATGAATTGGGGGAATGAAAATGATTGTAAATGGGAAAGAAAAGAGAAATTTGCCAATTGGAATTGACAATTTTGAAACGATGATTCAAAAGGATTATTACTATTTTGACAAGACTGGATTGATTGAGGAGATTTTAAAAAGCGGGGCATCAAGAATGCTGTTCACACGTCCACGTAGATTTGGAAAATCACTTAATATGTCGATGTTAAAGTATTTTTTTAATATCGAAAATAAAGATGAAAATAGGAAACTTTTTGAAAACCTTTATATTTCTAAAAGCAAATATTTTGATAGACAGGGACAGAATCCAGTTATTTTTATTAGTTTTAAGGATTATGAGGAAACAAACTGGGAAGATGGGTTCAGAGGTTTAAAAGGAGAAATACGACATCTTTATAATGAATTTACATTTTTACGAGATAAATTAAGTAAGGGTGATTTAATAGATTTTGATAATATTTGGCTAAAAAGAAAAGAAATAGATTATGAGAGAGCATTATTAGATTTATCAAGATATTTATACGAATATTATGGAAAAAAAGTAATTTTGTTGATTGATGAATATGATAAACCGATAATAAAGGCACATGTAAATGGATATTATAATGAAATTATTAATTTCTTTAAAAAGTTTTTTGAAAAGAGTGTGAAAGGTAATGATTATGTTGAAATTACAGTTATGACTGGAATTTTGAGAATTGCTAAGGAAGGAATTTTTTCTGGGCTGAATAATTTGGAAGTACATACTGTACTAGAGCAGGATTATAACGAGTATTTTGGAATTTTGGAAAATGAAGTTGAAGAGGCATTAAAGTATTATAATCTTGATTTTGAGATAAATGAGGTAAAGAAATGGTATAATGGATATTTATTTGGAAACAGGAATATATATAATCCTTGGTCAGTAGTAAATTTTTTAAGATTTAGAGAATTAAAGGAACATTGGATAAATACTTCCAGTAATGATGAAATTATGAATTATCTTGAAAATTCAGATGAAAATATAATCTTTGATTTTGAAAGATTGCTAGGGCATGAAAGTATAAGGAAAGAAATTTATGACTATGTTACGTTTCAGGATATAGATTATGCCTTGAACTTGAATAGAAATAGTTATGGGTTTGAGATTAGGGAAGACTCTCCAAATTATCAATATTATGTGAATGATTTTGCACGAGGGAACATTTGGCAATTTTTCCTTCACAGCGGATATTTGACTATTGATAAAAAAGTATCCAAAAATGTTTATGATTTGAAAATACCGAACGAAGAAATATTTGATTTTTTCAAAATTAGATTTTTGTACAGAACTTATGGAGGCCATTATAAATTCTCGCTGCTTGGAGAATATTTAATGAAGGGCGATTATGAGAAATTTAGGAATGAAATTAGGATTTTATTAAAAAATTCGGTTAGTTTTAGGGATTTGAAGGAAGAAAATTCGTATCATCTGTTTGTTATGGGAATAGTTGCTGTGATGTATGAGGAATATTATATTAAATCTAATAGTGAAAGTGGAGATGGACTGCCAGATTTGATGTTAAAACCTAGAAATAAGAAAAATAAGGCATTTATTTTTGAATTTAAACATTCTAAGGCGAAAGATAGCAAGAACTTGAAGAGGACAGCTAAAAGTGCGTTGAAGCAGATAAATGACAGGAATTATGCTGATGGGCTGAAACATGAGGGGTATGAAAATATTGTGAAAATTGGGATGGGATTTAGGAAGAAAGACGTGGAAGTTGTGGTTGAGGAGGGATAAATTTTCTTTGAAAAAGATATTATCATTTAAATAAAATTAAATTATTTTTATATTGAGATAATAAAAAGACTATAAATGGAAATATCAAGAATTTTGAAAATTTAATTTTAACCATATTTTATTACGAAAAAGTAAAATTTAAATAATTTATAACTTAATTAGAATAGCTTATAAAAAATAGGCTATTTTTTTTATAATATAAAAATATAGTTTGTTTAAACTTAGAAAAATATACTTTTAAAATTAAAATTTTGATATATATGTAATTTATATTACATATCATAAATTATATTTTAATTTTATAATAAAAAAGAAATAATTAACAATAAATAAAAAAAGTTGACAATTTAAAAAAATTTGATAGAATATATAGGTAACAAATTTTTTAGAGATATTTTATTTTTTTGGTTGATAAAATATTTCTGATTTTTGGAATTAAAATTAAAATATAATGTTAAGTTGACTAGGAAATTGAAATTAAAGTATATTTTGAAAGCTAAAATCACTTGAAATCACTATAAATCACATTTTTTATACTTTTTTTCAATCTCCTTCACTTAAAATTATAAATTTAGACTTAGATACTTTTCAATCATCATGAATAGTAGTTTGAGTATACTTTTATAAAAAGTTATAAAATATATTTTTTAAAGGAGAGAAAGAGTTAATGACAAATAATTTAAAGAAAATTTCGCAAGAATTGCGTGCATTTGCGAAAAGAACAAAAGATTTTAAATACACAGAATCTGCATTGATTATGTTTTTAATGACAGGAATGCTTTTTGCATCAGCTAATATATTTGCAGATAATGAAGGTTCAGGAATCAAGAATCAAGTTAATCAGATAAATACATCAATAAATCAAATACGTACTGATTTTAAAAGGGCAAGAAAAGAAAACAGTAAATTAATGAAAAATACAACATTGGAACTGACACAATTAATGGAACAAGGTGATCATGTTGTAAAATCACCTTGGAGCAGCTGGCAATATGGTATAAATTACTTTAATAATAATTGGAACGGAACTTATAAAGGTAGAGGGGATAAGGAAGAAAAGTACCCATATGAGGGTATATTTGAAAGAAGTACCAATGCCTATGAAAGATATGTATCACCTGAAAGTAAAAATTATTCACTGCTTGGCAGAAATAGAAATCCTCGTCTGGCATCATCAAATAATAGACAAGGATTATCAGGTTATGGTATAGCAAGTACGTTGCCGGTAAATGAACCAATTGTAGCATTCGAGGTAAGTGCAGGAATCAATCCGAGAGTGTTTACAGCACCAACAGTTACTCCACTTTCAGCTACACAGCCTAACTTGCCACAGGCGATTAACTTTAGGCCGGTTACACCTAATATTACTCCACCAGATGCACCCGAAGTAAATCCTCCTTCAATTAATGCACCTGCAACAGGAAACGGAGATGAAGAATGGATTCAATCTGGAGGATCTGTAGCACCAATTGCTCAGCAACATATGACTGGTGGTACAATTGATGTAACTGCAAATGGAAACAGTTATGATGTAAAAGCAACGGAAGTTGATATGACTGGAGTAGTAGGAGCCGGTCATAATCAAGTGCCACATGGAATTCAAAATTTTAATTTTACAAATCAAACTCAGTATGCTGCTTTTAAAAATGTAGGAGGACACACATTAAATATTAGAGATGTAACAATAAATTATACAGGTTCGTCGACTTCAGGTTATCAAAAATGGTTATTTCATACAGATGGTCATAATGACAGAGGAGAATCAACTTGGGTTCTTAATAACAGAACAAATGTAAATATAAATGGAAATTATTTGGTATTGTATACTTCACAATATCATCAACATCCAAATGGAAACACAGGTTTTGTAAATGATGGTAAGATAACAACAAATGGATCAAACAATATTGGATGGATTGCACTTGATGAAACGCATGGGAATTATTCCAATGTAATACAACAATATTTTCATAATAGAGCAGGTACTATAAATTTAGGAGGGACTGGTGATATATTAGCATATATTATGCAGCCTACAAATCCTGTAAACTCTGGTTTTTCTTATATAAATGATGGTACAATTAATATGACTGGAAGTAAGCAATATGGAATTATTGTAAATGGAGGCAGTGATTATCCAGGTAGTTATGATTATAATTCTGCTGAAATATTATTTAATAAACCTTTAAAAATTTCTGGAACACTTTCTACAGGAGTTGTGTTTAAGCAATGGATGAATTTAGAAGGTGGGGTTGCATTTGATAGAGATTTAGGAGATAATAGAGTTACAGATTTACCTGCAAATACAAGAGCTTCTGTGATGAATATTGATTTATCAGGAACTAAAAATACAGGTATATTTTTTGAAAGTACATCAGGAAATACATTTAAATTAAAAGAATATGCTATCAATATAGAAGGAAAAAACAATACTGGTGTGTTTGTAAAACAAGGAACAGTTAATCTTCTAGGTTCTGGAACTAAACATGAAATCAATATCACAGGTGGTGCTGATAACATAGGAATATATACAGTTAAACCAATAACAACCGCAGCAGATATTACAATAACAGCTGATAAATCAACAGGTATTTTTGCTAATGGTGCAGGTACATCTACAAGTACAGGAAAGATTTCTGCATCAGGGGCTTCTGTTAAAGCATTAATAGCTAATAATTCAACAATAACAAATAGTGGCAAGGTGGATGTGACAGGAACGGCTTCAAGTGCAACAGATGGTGCAGTTGGGCTTGCAGCAATGAATAACGGTACTATAACTCATACAGGTGGAGGAACTATAGCTGTTGACGGAAGTGCATCAATTGGTGCATTGGGACAAAGTGGAGGTACTGTTGATATTACTGGTGGTACTATAAAAGCTACAGGAGGTGCATTCAATACATATGCACAAGGTGGTACAGTTAAGTTCAATGGTACTACAATTGACACACAACAGAAATCATTGGCATTCTACGCAGATAACAATGGTGGAACAGGAAGAATTAATTTCACAGGTGCAACGACTGCAAACATAGCAGGAGGTACTGATGCCAATACAAGAGGTACAGCATTCTATTATCAAGGTAGTGGATATTCTCCATTTACATCTTCTGATATAGCAAGCTGGTCAGCGAATACATTTGGTGGTACAATAGGACAGTTGACACTTAATATGGCAAGTGGTTCAAGACTGTTCATAGCTTCTGACGTATCAATGAATCTGTCTGATACAGCAGGTAGCGGGTTAGCAAGTTCTTTAGGAGCAAATATAGTAGGAAGTGACTATAAGACATTTATGCTATATAAGAGTTTGCTTAAATTGAATCAGTCAATTAATCTTGATAATGCAAATGATGCATACAACCAGTTAGAAATTTCAAATTCATCAATTGACAATAACAATAATAATACTATAACTGGAACTCAGGCAGGACAGACTGCAATTGCACAGGAAAACTTGACAGCTAACAGAACGGCTGTTACGTTAAATAACAATGGTGCAATCAACCTTAGTGGTGCAAATTCAACAGGTATGTATGCAAAATTTGGAGTTATTAATAACAATGCAACAGGAACTATTACATTGGGAGATACATCAACAGGACTTTACGGAATAGGGGACAGTATCCTTACAAATACAGGAACAATTACAATGGGCAACAAGTCAACAGCTATGTACTCTGAAGGTTCAACAACTCAAGGTGTAACAAATGCGGGAACCATAACAAGCACAGGAACAGCTTCGGTGGGTGTACTGTTCAAACCAGCTGCAACAATTACTGCAGGAGCAGTTCTCGGAAATACAGGAAACATCTCTTTAGGTGATAATAGTGTAGGACTGTATGGTGAAAACACGGCTACAAACTACACTACATCTAATTCAGGGAATATAACGGTAGGACAGAATGGTATAGGAATGTTCGGTTACGCTGCTGATGTAACAGGAGGAACAGTTACAGTAGGAAACAAAGGTGTAGGTGTATACTCACAAGGAGGAAATGTAAACCTTACAGGAGGAACAATTGCAACAGGAGCATCTGAAGCAGTAGGTGTATACACAGTGGGAAGTGGACAAACTATAACGAATAGCGGTACTGCATTTAATTTAGGAGATACATCAGTTGCGTTAGCAAATGCTGGAAATGGTAATACGGTTAATTCAACAGTGGCAAATGTAGAATTAGGAACAAATAATATTTATGTTTATTCAAGTGATGCTGCAGGAACAGTAAATAACTCTACAAACTTGAGTGCAACAGGTAGTGGAAACTACGGTATTTATTCTGCAGGAACCGTAACAAACTCAGGTAACATGGACTTTGGAAACGGTGTCGGAAATGTTGGTATCTATTCAGTTGGTGGTGGTACAGCAACAAATACAGGTACAATCACAATTGGAGGTTCAAATGCGGCAACAAACGCATTTGGAATAGGTATGGCTGCAGGATACCAGAACAGTGATACAGGAAATGTTATAAACAATGGAACAATAAATGTAAATGGTGATTATAGTATAGGTATGTATGCAAGTGGAGCAGGAAGTACAGCAACCAATAATAGTAATATAGTATTAAATGGAAATAATACAACAGGTATTTATGCGGATAACGGAGCAACTGCTATAAATACAGGTAATATCTCAACAGGATCAGGAAGTTACTCAAATGTGGTTGGTGTATACCTTGGAACAGGAGCAACACTTAACAACACAGGAACAATAACAATTAACGGATCAAATTCAGTTGGAGTGTACTTGAAAGGAGGAAGAGTTGTAAACTATGGTAATATAACTGTAAATGGAAATAACAATCCTTCTAATACTGTACAGAAATTTACCACACCACCAACAGGTAAAGGAATTGGAGGAGCTAATATTGACGCACCTGCAGGAGCACAGACTGCGACAGTAACAATAAACGGGGTAAAACAGACACCTGTAGTAATAAATACATTTGCAAAAAATCCTATTGAAGTATCAGCATCAAGTATTGGAATGTATGTAAATACATCAGGAAAAGATTATACAAAATCAATAAATGGATTAGGAAATTTAACTCAAGAGGCTGATTTAATTATTGGTACTGAAGCAACTGAAATGACAAATAGCAAGTCTATTTTAATTAAAGATCCTAGAATTTTAGGGCCGTATAATAATGCAATCAAGACAAGTGGTGTTTCAAATTGGAATATCTATTCTGGAGGGCTGAATTGGCTTGCAACACCTACATTAAATCCGAATGATGGAACAATGACAAGTATTTATATGGTTAAAATACCGTATACAGCTTGGGCAGGGCGAGAAAGTACACCAGTAAACAGTGCAGATACTTATAACTTCCTAGATGGACTGGAACAAAGATATGGAGTAGAGGCTTTAGATACAAGAGAACGTAAGTTGTTTCAAAAATTAAATGGAATTGGTAATAATGAAGCAATCCTGTTCTATCAGGCAACAGACGAAATGATGGGACACCAATATGGAAACCTTCAACAAAGAATCAATGCAACTGGAAACTTGCTGGACAAAGAGTTCAGATACTTAAAACACGACTGGAGAAATCCATCTAAACAAAACAACAAGATTAAAGTGTTCGGTATGAGAGATGAATACAACACTGATACTGCAGGAATCATTAACTACACAAGTAACGCCTACGGTGTGGCTTACGTTCATGAGGATGAAAAAATCAAGATGGGTAATTCAAGCGGATGGTATGCAGGAGCTGTAACAAACAGATTCAAGTTCAAG
>NZ_AXVL01000025.1:0-13726 GCF_000482505.1 Leptotrichia trevisanii DSM 22070 | reverse complement strand
AAAAATGACAAATAACATCAGAAAAATAAAGCAGGATTTACGTGCTTATGCAAAGAGATGTAAAGATGTACATTATACAGAAAGTCTAGTAATAACATTTTTAATTACTGGAATGCTTTTTGCAACAAGTAATCTGTTCTCAGCTCCAACAAATACAAGTATCGAAAATCAAAGACAAACAATCTCTACATCAATTAAGACAATACATCAGCAAGTCAAAGCAACACGAAAAGAAAATGACAAACTATTAAAAAATACAAATCTTGAACTTATTCAACTAATGGAACAGGGGGATCACGTAGTTAAATCACCTTGGAGCAGTTGGCAATATGGTATAAATTACTTCAATAATAACTGGAACGGAACTTATAAAGGTAGAGGGGATAAAAAGGCGAAATATCCTTATGAAGGTATCCTAGAAAGAGATACAAATGAATTTAATAGATATATGCCGACAAATAGTGAAAATTATGGATTATTAGGTAAATCAAAAGGAGCACGTTCAGCTGCAACAAATGCAAGACAAGGTTTACCAATAGGATATGGGATAGCAAGTAATATTCCGGTACCGGAACCACCAGTATCAACAATAGTAAATGCTGGAATTAATCCAAGAAATATTAATAAATCACCATTAAATCTTACACCAAAAGTGGCTAATAGCCCAACATTACCAGAACCAGTGAAATTTTCTCCATTGTCACCGGATATAACTTTACCAGCTGATCCTGCATTGCCAGTGCCACCTACGTTTGCGATTGTGTTAGGTGCTGATTGTAATGAAGGTTGCAATAGTAGTGATTGGAGACACGGTTATACAAACGCAACTCCACGAAAAATATCAAAATCTGATATTATATCTAATACTCAAAGTAATCAAAATATAACTACATGGTTACATTATACTTGGAGAGATGGATTAGTTACACCTGCTGAAAAATCATATGCTTTTAAAATGTTTGCTGAAACTAATACTACAAATATAAGTAATCCTGCTGCAGGAGGAAATAATGCTCCTTCAGGAAATGAATTTTATTTTAATTCATATAATTTTGGGGGTGAGGTAGAATTTGCTGGTGGAGTTTTAGATTCTCAAGAAGTGGAACTAACTGGTAATCCTGCCGATGATAAAAACCATCAATATTTTTTTATAGGAGGTTCTAGGTTTTGGGAAATTGATAATCAAACTAGTGAAGTAACATATGATTTTCCTAATGGAAAGATATTAAATTTAGGAGGGATACTAACATTAGGAATGGTTTCTCAAGAAAATGCAGCAACATTAAAAAATTCTGGAGTTATAACAGATTCAAAAGAGAAAGAGGATAGCTGGATACAAAATATGCCACAGGATTTAAGTATTAGAGGAGCTACTACAAATTATACAATACATAGAAGTAATAAAGGATACGTTGGATATAAAGTAGGAATAGCAGAAGTTGAAGAAAATAGATATGGCACAGGTGATTGGAAAAATGGGGATAAACAAGTATTAACTAATTCTGGAACTGGAAAAATTAATTTTTTTGGTACAAGATCTATCGGAATGTATGTATACTTGCCTACTAGTAAAAATTTTGCAATTATGAGTAACGAAGGAGAAATAAATCTGCACGGAAAAGAAAGCTATGGAATGAAAATAGCTGCAAATTCCGATGATCGTGCAACAATGGTAAATGCTCAAGGTGCTAGTATTACATTAGGAAATAATAATGGTAACAATAATCCAAATGAGTATAATGAAGATCAGGCAGATAATTCAGCGGCAATGACTTTGATGGTAGATAGCAGCGTTACTAATGGAGTAACTTTAAAAAGAGGTAATGCCAGAAATGAAGGTACAATAAATCTTACAAATGTAAAGAACTCTATCGGAGCATATGTTAATATAGACAGTAATATTACAAACACAAAAGATATAAAAATAAATTCAAATATAACAAAAGCAACTTCCGGTTCTCAACCTGTTAATATTGGAATGAGAGCAGATAATCTTAATGGGCCTAATGGAACAGTAGGAAATGTTGGAGGAGCTGAAGTTATAAATACTGATACTGGTAAGATTACGATAGATGGTGGCTATGCAATTGGAATGTTAGCTTCTGGAAAATCAAACAATAAATCTTCTATTTTAAAAAATCAAGGTAAAATTACAAGTACAAATATTAAACATGGTATTGGTATTGTTGGAATAGATAATGCTAAAGTAGAAAATAGTGGTGAGATTAAAGTTCTTGGAACAGGAGATACAAATAATATAGGAATATATTTAAAAAATTCTACTGGAGAGGTTGGAACTAAAGGGACAGTAACACCATATACGGAAGTGTCAGGTGATAATTCAATAGGAGTATTAGCATCAAATAGTAATTTAACAATGGAAGGAAATGTAAAAGTTTCTGGTAACAGCGTATTAGGGATTTTTGCTGGACAAAAAGAGGTGACACCGCCAACAACACCTCCTACATATACTGGTAAATCAGAAATTACATTAAATGGAAATGCAACAGTAACAGTTAATAATAATGGTGCAGTAGCTGGGGCAAATAATAATAAAGGTTCTTATGGTATTGTTGTTAAAGGGGAAAATTCAAAATTTACTGGAGTAGATACAAATGTTGATGCTAAAGTTACAACAGATAAATCTATAGGACTTTATTCTGAAGGAACATTAACTGTAAATAAGGCAAATGTAACAGCAACAGCTGGAGCAATTAACTTCTTTGCCGCTAATGGTGGAGATATAATAACTAAAGGTGGTACTACTGAAACAGGACAAAAATCACTGTTGTTCTACACTTCTGATAATGGTTCTAATAAAGGGACAATAAAAATAAATGGAGCAATGACATCTACAATAAAAGGTGCAACTGGAGCAAATGCAGCAAGTAATAGAGGAACAGCTTTCTATTATACAGCACCTGGTGCCACTTATGGAACATTTAATACAGCTGCTATTCAAAATTACTTTGATAATACATTTGGTACGGGAGCTTCTGGTAGTAGCACTTTAGGGAATTTAACATTAAATATGGAAGAAGGTTCAAGATTATTTGTAGCTTCAAATGTAGAAATGAATTTATCTGATACATCAGCAACAAGTTTAACATCAGGGTTGACAGGGGCACCTACAATAAATGCTTTGGGTAATTATAAGACATTTATGCTATATTTAAGTAAATTGAATATAAATCAGGCTGTAGATTTGAATGATGTGAATAATCCTTATAATCAGCTGGAAATTGCAAATTCTTCTATTGAAAATGCGAATAATATGACTGGAAGCCAAAATAAACAAGTTGCAATGGCACAAGAAAATGGAAATGATACACTTGGAAATGGTTATGAGGCTTCAAAGGTTAAACTGGTGAACGAAACTTCAGGAGTAATTAATTTAACAGGGGAAGAAACAACAGGAATTTATGCAAAAAGAGGAATTGTTGAAAATAAAGGGAATATAAGTGTTGGAAAGAAATCGACGGCAATTTATGTTGTTGAAGATGACAGGGGGCCTACAGGCAGACAGTCTACAACTGCTTCAAATGAAGCTGGAGGAATAATTAAATTAGGTGAAAATTCAACAGGTATTTATTACAAGGTAGATTCAGCAGGAGCAAATACAAATGAAGCTGGTGGAATAATAAATGCAGGGACAATAGAATCTTCTTCAAATGATGTGATAGCAATGTCATATGATAATCCTCACAGCAATTCAAGAGTATTCAAGAATGAGTCAACAGGACTGATTGACTTGAAGGGTCAAAAATCTACGGCGATGTATGCAACAGGTGGAGGAACATATTCTGTCACTAATGATGGAACAATAAAGTTAGCTAATTCAGATAATGCAAATTCACCTAACATTGGAATGTATACAGATAAATCACAAATAACGTTTAACAATGATGGAACTATAGAAGGTGGAAATAAGACAGTCGGAATTTATGGATATGGTGTAAATCTGGGAAATACAAGTACAGTCAAAGCAGGAGAAGGGGCCACAGGAGTTTATTCAAAAGGTGGTAATGTAAATATAGGCGGTACTTTAACAGTGGGAACAAATGATGCTGTTGGTGTATACTATGTAGGTTCTGACGGTGCTATTACAAATAATGCGAATACAGTTAATATTGGAGATAAGTCTTATGGATTTGTTATCCAGGGACAGTCAAACACACCTTCAACATTCACAAGTAATACTTCGAATGTAAATGTAGGCAGTGGTACAGTATATGCCTATTCCAATGATAAGAGACGTACTATTACAAATGGGACAGCATTAACTTCTACTGGAAGTGAAAACTACGGTATTTATGCTGATGGTACAGTTGTAAATAATGCGAATATTAATTTTGGTAGCGGAATAGGGAATGTTGGAATTTACAGTATAGATTCATCTAATGGAAATTCTGCAAATGCTACAAATAATGCCACAATTACAGTAGGTTCAACTGATGCGGCAAATCAAAAATTCAGTATTGGGATGGCTGCTGGTTACGGTACATCAGGTTCAGGAACAGTTACTAATAATGGGACAATAAATGTAAATGGTGCCGGTGGAAGTATAGGGATGTATGGAACTGGAGCAAATACAAGGGTTGTTAATGGTGCAACAGGAACAATAAATCTTGGTGCCAATGAAGCTATAGGAATGTATCTTGATAATGGTGCAACAGGTGAAAATTTTGGTAAAATTACTACAACTGGTGCAGGAGCACATTCAAAGGTAACAGGAATAGTTGTCAGCAATAAATCTAAATTTATAAACCATCCTGGAGGAAAAGTGCATATTGACTCGCCTGAAGGATTTGGAATATACAGGGTAAATAATGGTGAGCCGGGGGAAAATACTAGCCTGGTTGTGTATAATTATGGAGATATTACAATAGGAAGTGGTGCAAGAGCAGATGGTAAATATGATCCGACAGGCGGAAAACCACTAGAAAAAACAGCAGGAAGTATAAACCTGAGTGTACCAAAAGGGGCTTCGGAAGCAACTATTACAGTACACGGTAAACCGGTACCAAGTTCCAGTGTTGTAAAAGTGGATACTCCTTTTGGACAAAGGGAAGCCACATTAGTATCTTCATTAGGAATGTATGTTGACACTCTGAGGGGAACAAACCCGATTAACGGATTGAATAATTTATTAGGTGTAAAAAAAGCAGAATTGCTATACGGAATAGATGCTGCCGATAAATCAAACTCAAAATATTTTGAAGTTTCAGGAAGAATATTGAAACCATATCAGGATGCAATTAGAAAAGCAGGAAAGAGCATTGAATGGAAACATAATTCCGCTTCATTCACTTGGACTGCAATACCAACAATAGGCTCAGATGGAATTCCAGAAAAAGTATATATGGCTAAAATACCGTATACAGATTTTGCAGGAAAAGCCGCAACACCAGTAAACAGCACAGATACATACAATTTCCTGGATGGGCTTGAACAAAGATATGGAGTAAATGCACTTGATTCAAGGGAGAAACTGTTATTTAATAAATTAAATCATATAGGAAACAATGAGGAAACATTGTTCTATCAGGCAACAGACGAAATGATGGGACACCAGTATGGAAACCTTCAACAAAGAATCAACGCAACAGGAAACTTGCTGGACAAGCTCCGTCGTAAATTAAATCATATAGGAAACAATGAGGAAACATTGTTCTATCAGGCAACAGACGAAATGATGGGACACCAATACGGAAACCTTCAACAAAGAATCAATGCAACAGGAAACCTGCTGGACAAAGAGTTCAGATACTTAAAACACGACTGGAGAAATCCATCTAAACAAAACAACAAGATTAAAGTGTTCGGTATGAGAGATGAATACAACACTGATACTGCAGGAATCATTAACTACACAAGCAATGCCTACGGTGTGGCTTACGTTCATGAGGATGAAAAAATCAAGATGGGTAACTCAAGCGGATGGTATGCAGGAGCTGTAACAAACAGATTCAAGTTCAAGGACATCGGAAAATCAAAAGAAAATCAGACAATACTTAAAGCAGGAGTGTTCAAGACAATGTCGCCTAAGAAGGATTATAATGGGGCATTGCAATGGACAATCGGCGGAGATGTATTTGTAGGTATTAATGACATGAAACGTAGATACCTGGTTGTAGATGACGTATTCCAGGCAAAATCTGACTATCATTCTTACGGTGCTGCATTGAAAACAGACTTAGGATACGATGTAAGATTGAGCGAGAGAACACATTTCCGTCCATATGGAGCCTTGAAGATGGAATATGGAAGATTTAACGACATCAAGGAAGACAGAGGGGAAATGAGACTGGAAGTAAAAGGGAACGACTACTTCTCAGTTAAGCCAGAAGTTGGAATGGAATTCAAATATGTTCAACCGTTAGCAGTAAGAACAAACTTGACGGTTGGACTTACAGCAGCCTATGAGAATGAACTAGGAAAAGTTGGAGATGTGAACAACAGAGCAAGAGTAAGATACACAAGTGCTGACTGGTTCGGAATTAGAGGAGAAAAGGATGACAGAAAAGGAAACGGTAAGTTTGACTTGAACATTGGAGTTGACAACACAAGATTTGGAGTAACAGTAAATGGAGGATATGATACCAAAGGTAAGAATGTAAGGGCAGGTATTGGATTTAGAGCAATCTATTAATCTTAACCATTGAATTTAGATAAGCAAAAAAAGAAAGAGCAGTGAGATATTAGTTTTCACTGTTCTTTTATTTTCCTGATAAAGTAGTTTTATTTTCAAAATATTTTATTATAAGAGTAAAATTTAAATTTCTTTTAACTTGTAATAAATATAATTTAAAAATTAATACAAACGAAAAAAATAGAAATTTTTTAAAAAAATTTAAGATAAGAAAATTATTATGAAATACACGAAAAAATAAATTTTTTTATAATAAAATTTATATATTGCTTAGTTGAAAAAAAGATTGGAGTCAAAAAATGTTATTTTTATGTTTTTTATTAAATTTAAGTTTAATAATATAACAAAAAACAATGAAATGTAAAAAAATAAAAAATGTTTTGAAGCAAAAAAACAATTGACTTTTTGAATTTCTCTGGTAAAATAGAGGTGTGATAAAATGTTTGTAAAAAATTCATTTTATAAAATTATATTTTTAAAGTTTATCTTTTACTTAAAAAAATAATAATAAATAGCTAATTATTTATTAAAAATAACAATATTATGTTTAGCCTAGACTTTAAATTAATCTGGTTTTTTAGTAGTTTGGGTATTTAGATAATTTTAAAAATATAAATTATGATAAAGTATTTAACTAAAATAAATATTTTAAGAAAAAAATCACTTATAATCACTAAAAAATCACTTTTATTAAAAACTGTTTTGAATGTTATCTAAAAAATTAAAAACAAGTTTTAATAACTTTTAGGCAATTTCACTATACTTTAAAATATTTTTTTGGTTTTATATCATATATGATGATAGATTTTGTAAATGAAAAATTTAATTATCACAAAAAATTTCTTACGAGGAGATGTATAAAAATGACAAATAACATCAGAAAAATAAAGCAGGATTTACGTGCTTATGCAAAGAGATGTAAAGATGTACATTATACAGAAAGTCTTTTTTTAAAATATTTTTTTGGTTTTATATCATATATGATGATAGATTTTGTAAATGAAAAATTTAATTATCACAAAAAATTTCTTACGAGGAGATGTATAAAAATGACAAATAACATCAGAAAAATAAAGCAGGATTTACGTGCTTATGCAAAGAGATGTAAAGATGTACATTATACAGAAAGTCGCAGATCAAAATATTTTTTTGGTTTTATATCATATATGATGATAGATTTTGTAAATGAAAAATTTAATTATCACAAAAAATTTCTTACGAGGAGATGTATAAAAATGACAAATAACATCAGAAAAATAAAGCAGGATTTGAGAGCCTATGCAAAAAGATGTAAAGATGTACATTATACAGAAAGTTTAGTAATAACATTTTTAATTACTGGAATGCTTTTTACAACAAGTAATCTGTTCTCAGCTCCAACAAATACAAGTATCGAAAATCAAAGACAAACAATCTCTACATCAATTAAGACAATACATCAGCAAGTCAAGGCAACACGAAAAGAAAATGACAAACTATTAAAAAATACAAATCTTGAACTTATTCAACTAATGGAACAGGGGGATCATGTAGTTAAATCACCTTGGAGCAGTTGGCAATATGGTATAAATTATTTTAACAATAATTGGAATGGGACTTATAAAGGTAGAGGGGATAAAAAGGCGAAATATCCGTATGAAGGGATATTCCAAAGAAGCCAGAACATCTATGAAAGAGCAATCTCACCAGACAGTAGTAATTATGGAATGTTAAGCAGAAACAGAAGGCCAAACTTTGCTTCAGGTTCAGCAGCAGGATATGGTATAGCCAGTGTAAAACCAGTAAAAGAACCAATCGTGCCTTTTGAAGTAAACGCAGGAATACGTCCAAGAAGTATAAATAAATCAGCAATAAGAATAGCGGATAAAACGGCAGTTACACCTACGTTGCCAGAGGCGATTAGTTTTACACCACCAAAACCAGTTATCGGTGTACCGAAAGATCCATTTACTCCTAATCCACCAACTTTCTCAGTAATATTAGGTGCAGATTGTAATGAAGGATGTGATAGTAATAACTGGAGAGAAGTTGGTGCTGGCTTACCTTCGGATCCTTCACCTAGACAAAAAAGTCAAGCTAGTTTTGTAAATAATAACACAGGTAATCAAAATATAACTACATGGTTACATTATACTTGGACAGATGGAGCTGTATCACCTGCGGAACAACGTTATGCTTTTAAAATGTACGCAGAAACTGATACTAAAGATATAACTGATCCTAAGTTTGTTGCAGGGCGTCCAGGACATAGTCAAGTCGGTGCGAATAGCCAACTTCCGGCAGGAGTAACTGAATATAATTTTAATTCATATAATTTTGGAAATGCTGAATTTAATGATCCGATTAAAGCTTCACAAGATGCAGCGTCTCCTATAGATAGGAATAAACAATATTTCTTTATAGGAGGTTCAAGATTCTGGGAAATTGATAACTTCACTGCTGGGCCATCAGGATATAATCCTTCAAAGGTTTATGAATTTCCTGGTGGAAGAACTTTAAATCTAGGTGGAATTTTAACATTAGGAATGGTTTCGCAACAAAATTCAGCAACTTTAAAGAATTCTGGAACAATTACAGATAAAACAGAAAATACTCATCAATATATACGAAATATTACTCAGAAATATGATACAAATCTTACATTTAATGCTGATGGAACAATAGCTTCAGAAACTTCTGTAACACCAGGAACAGGACATTATTTAAAAATTTATGGGCCTGCTTCAAGTGTTTATTATATTAAAAAAAGTGAAGATGGTTATGTAGGATATAAAGTAGGAATAGCTCAAGTATATGAAAATGGAAATGATTATGGACAAGAAGATCAAATATTAGAAAATGCAGGAAAGATTGATTTTCGTGGAGAACGTTCAATAGGAATATACACATATATTCCCAATGACAAAAGTTATGTTATTATGAAAAATGATTCAGGTGCAACAATCAGTATGAGTGGTAAAGAAAGTTATGGAATGAAATTTGCTGCAAAGAAAGGTTCTGACCGAGCTTCAATGATAAATGCAGGAACTATAGAGCTTAGAGTAAATCCAGATGGAAATAAAAAAGATAAAGCAGATAATTCAGCTGCAATGGCACTTATGGAAGATGCGAGTGTTACAAATAAAGTAAGCATGGACAGAGGTAAGGCTGTAAATGAAGGTACTATTAAACTTTCAGGAGTACAAAATTCATTAGGAATGTTTGTCAATGTAGATTCCAACATGACAAATAAAGGTAAAATAAAGATAGATTCAGATATAGCAAAAGTTGATACAGATCAACCTATGAATGTGGCAATGAGGGCAGATTATGGAACTGGAAAAGGTGGAAGTACAACAGTTGGCTCAAATGCTGAGGTTATAAATGATGCTAATGGTGAAATTAGCTTAAAAGGGAATTTTGCAATAGGACAATTAGCAAGATTATCAACAGCCACAAATAAAACAGGTGGTAAGATAATAACTGACAATGACATAAAAAACTCTGTTGGAATGTCTACTTTAGGTGGAGCACTTAACAATGATGGTGAAATTACATTAAAAGGAAGTGGAGTGTCTAATAATATTGGTGCTTTTTTAAATAGTTATAAATTATCAACAACTACATATAATCCAAAAGGTAAATTAGGAGCAAACAGTAGGATAACCGTATCAGGAGATAGTTCAACTGGAGTGTTGATCAATGGTTCGTCAACTGGAACAACTGCTTCTCTGGAATATGGAGGAACAGTAACAGCTACAGGGAATGGTGTTTCTGGAATGACTATCGGAGATAATAATACTGGTAAGGCAGAAGTGACAGCAAAAAATGACGGTACAGTAACTGTAAATGGTGGAAATGCTTCAACCTCTGCTGGAGTTTACGAATATATGGATGGTAAGAATAAGGTTAGAAAAGGTTCTTACGGTATTGTTGTAAGTAAGAATTCAAGCCTTGTAAGTCATGGAGGTAAGAATGTTAATGTAGATGTTAATGTTAAGGGATCGGAATCAATCGGACTGTATTCAGGTGAGAATGCTACACTGGAAGTTGGAAATCATACTGTAAAGGCATATGACGGTGCAGTAAACTATGACGCTGATAAAGGTAAGATAACATTAAAAGGAACTGGAACAGCAACAACAGGACAGAAATCACTGTTATTCTATCTTGGAGAAAATGGTACAGGAAAAGTTTCTATAGATGGTACTATGACTGCGACTATTGAAGGAGGAACTACTCCTAATACTAGAGGTAATGCCTTCTATTATGTAGGAAATGGTGGCGACTTTGGAAAGACTCAGATTGAAGACTGGGCAAAGAATAACTTCGGAAATGGATCAAAGACAACTTTAGGAAACCTTACTCTGAACATGAATAAAGGTTCAAGACTGTTTATCGCACAGAATGTTGGAATGAACCTGTCCGATACGACAGGGGATGCTGTTTCAAAAGCTACAGGTGCACATATAAACGGAACTGACTATAAGACATTTATGCTATATTTAAGTAAATTGACGATTAATCAGAATGTAAATCTGGACGCTGCCAACGACGCATACAATCAGCTTGAAATTTCAAATTCATCAATAACGAATGCCAACACCAAGACTATAACAGGGACAAAAGCCAGCCAGGTTGCGATGGCTCAAGAGAACAATAGCACACTGTATGCAAGAAAAGATGTTACATTATCAAATGAAGGTACAATTAACTTGAGCGGTGCAGGTTCCACAGGAATGTATACTAAATTTGGGGAACTGTATAACAAGGCTACAGGAGTAATGACAATAGGTGACAAGTCAACAGCTATCTATGGAACAGAGGATTCATTGCTTGAAAATGCAGGAAAGATTACAATAGGTTCTAATTCTACAGGACTGTATTCAGAAGGTTCCAAATCACAGGCGATAAAAAATACAGGAACTATAGAAACTTCTGGAAATGATTCAGTTGCAATGTCCTACAAGCCGGATGCCTCACTTTCTCCAGGGGTGACATTGGAGAATGCAGGAAAGATCACCATGACAGGTGACAGAAATACGGCAATATATGCAACTGGGACACCGGGATACACAGCTAAGAACAGCGGAACGGTAACATTGGGGAATTCAGCTGCAATCAGCAGTCCTAATGTTGGGCTTTACACAGATCATAACACTGTGACACTTGAAAATACAGGGACAATAAGTTCAGGAAACAATACAATTGGAATATACGGGCATAATGTAAACAATGCAGGAAACTTGAATATAGGGAATGCGGCAGTCGGAATATATTCCCAAAGCGGAAATGTGAACCTGACAGGCGGAACAATAACAACAGGAACGGATGAGGCAGTAGGAGTTTACACGGTGGGAAGCGGACAGACTGTTACAAACAGCGGAACTGCATTCAATATTGGAAACAACTCATTCGGGTTTGTAAATGTTGGAACAGGAAACAAGATAACTTCAAGCATTTCAAATGTGGGACTTGGAAACAACAATGTGTACATGTATTCAAGTGATACGAAGGGGACAGTAACGAACGCTACAAACATAACTTCCACAGGGGAACAGAACTATGGAATCTATTCAGCGGGAACAGTGACAAACACTGGAAACATTAACTTGTCAAGCGGAAAAGGAAGTGTGGCAATCTACAGTATAAAAGGCGGAACAGCAACAAACTATGGAACGATCACGGTAGGGGAATCAGATGTTCCTAGCAGCCTCTACTCAATCGGTATGGGTGCAGGATATACAACAACTGACACAGGAAATATTGTGAACAGGGGAACAATCAATGTAAATGGAAAACACAGTATAGGAATGTATGCGAGCGGTGCAGGAAGTACGGCGACAAATGATGGAAACATTGTACTGAATGCAAGCAACACGACAGGTATCTATGCTGACAATGGAGCGACTGTAATTAACAATAAATCAATTACGACAGGTTCAGGGACTTACACAAACACAGTGGGGGTATATCTTGGAAAAGATTCAAAACTGATAAACAATAAAGGTGCGACTATCGACATAAATGCTAAGAATGGTGTGGGAGTCTACCTGAAAGGTGGAACGGTAGCAAACTACGGAACCATGAGAGTAAATGGAAGCACAAGAGATGAGGATACAATCTATGAATTTACAGTGCCTTCCACAGGAAAAGGAGTGGGGGGAGTAAATATTGACGCCCCTGCAGGAGCAAAAACGGCAACAATCACAGTAAATGGGGTTCCACAAACACCGACAGTGGTAAATACGACTGGAAGAAATCCGATAACGGTATCAGCCTCAAGCATCGGACTGTATGTAAACACATCAGGAGTCAATTACACAAAATCAATAGACGGACTACAGAAATTAACAAGCGAGGCGGACTTGATTATCGGAGCGGAAGCGGCAGAATCAACAAACAGCAAATATATATTGGTAAATGATCCTAAGATAATAAACCCATATAGAAAGGCAATGTTAAGCAATCCAAACATCAAATGGAACGTGTATTCAGGTTCAATAGGATGGATAGCGACTCCGACATTGGATTCGGACGGAGTGATAACAAGTCTATACATGGCCAAGATACCATATACAAACTGGGCAGGGAAACAGGCAACACCGGTAAACAGCACAGATACATACAACTTTACGGATGGGCTTGAACAAAGATACGGAGTCAAGGCTTTAGGAACAAGGGAAAGATTAATATTCAAGAAATTGAATGGAATAGGAAACAACGAGGAAGTATTGCTGTATCAGGCATTCGACGAAATGATGGGACACCAGTATGGAAACCTTCAACAAAGAATCAACGCAACTGGAAACTTGCTGGACAAAGAGTTCAGATACTTAAAACACGACTGGAGAAATCCATCTAAACAAAACAACAAGATTAAAGTGTTTGGTATGAGAGATGAGTACAACACTGATACTGCAGGAATCATTAACTACACAAGCAATGCCTACGGTGTGGCTTATGTTCATGAGGATGAAAAAATCAAGATGGGTAACTCAAGCGGATGGTATGCAGGAGCTGTAACAAACAGATTCAAGTTCAAGGACATCGGAAAATCAAAAGAAAATCAGACAATACTTAAAGCAGGAGTGT